>NZ_FPCB01000029.1:0-108224 GCF_900116815.1 Methylobacterium sp. 174MFSha1.1
CGGCAGCAGGCGCACCTCGTGGCCCAGAGCCCGGATCTGGCGCGCCCAGTGATGGGCGGTGGCGCAGGCCTCCATCGCCACGATGGTGGCGGGGATCTTCTTGAGCGCCGGCAGCAGCTTGTCGCGCGAGACGCGCTCGGTGCTCACCACGGCGCCCTGCGCGTCCTGGGCCTCGAACTGGAAGACGGACTTGGCGATGTCCAGGCCGATGATGCTAATCTGCGTCACGGACGGTCTCCTCGGTTGGGTGTCAGACGACCTCAACCTGGCACTTATGATGCCGGCGGGGGCCGTCCACCCCAACATCCCGGGGCTCGCCGAAGGCGAGAATCCGGGATCCATAACCGCTGACGTTCCAAGATTAAGGCTACAAGCGTTCCACCTCATCCGGCGCCGTCGGCGGTTATGGATCCCGGGTTCCGCTGTCGCGGCCCCGGGATGACTCGGAGGGGTGGGGATCGTCGCCAGAATTACGCAGTCCAGCGCCCGGCCATCCACCCGAGCCGCGACCACGCCGCCGACAGTACGCCCGGCCCCTGATCCGGCATGGCCGCCATCCTGGCGATCCCCCGCAGCAGCCCGTCCGCGGCGGCGCGCGGGTCGGCGAGGGCCTGCTGGCTGCCGAAGGCGCCCGGCTCCGCCTCCGCCGTGCCGGGCTGATGGAGGTAGGTCACCGCGTTGCCGCAGAGCGCGTCGACGAGCAGGAAGGTCGGGTTGATCACCGGGCCGGGGCTCAGCGCCAGCACCCGCCGGCCGGGCGGCGCGAACAGAGCGGTGTGCAGGGCCGAACCGAGCGAGCCGGCGACGACCCGCCGGCGGGCGAAGAGCCGGACCTGCTCGGCAAAACTCATCGCCTCCGGGTGCAGGATCTCGACGCCCTCCCGGGCCAGGATCTCGGTCACCGCCTCCTCGTTGGCGAAGCGGCGCACCCCGCCGGCGAGCCGCGTCTTGGCGAGGTAGGCCGGGCGGTCGTCGACATCGATCTCGTCCGGGGCGTAGCAGCCCGCCCCGATCTCCCGGCACAGGTCGCGAAACACCGTGTGGGCGAAGCCCTCCTCCTGGAAGGCGGGAGCCGGCACGATCGCGCGGCTCAGGCGCATCGGCGCCTCGAAGGCGTGGATGTCGCGGACCTCGAGGCCGAGCCGCGCCAGGATGTCGACGGCGAAGCGGTAGGGCTGCCACAGGCTCTCATGGGCCGGGGCGTAGCACAGGATCGGCGCTTGGGCCGGGATAGGCGCTTGGGCCGGGATCGGCATCTGGGCCCGCGCCCGCAGCAGCGGCCAGAACCGCGGCAGGGTGGTGACAAGGAAGTGCCCGTAATGCAGGTGGGCGCCGCCGAGGAACAGGTAGGTCTCCTCCGGCGCGTGCGGGACGATCGCCGGCAGATCCTGCGGCCAGTCGGTGCGCTGCCAGGACGGCGTGGTCCCGGGACCCCGGTAATCCACGCTCTCGGGGATGAAGCGGCGCGCGGCGTCGAACAGGGAAGAGGGTTGGCCCCGCGCCTCGCTGTGCGGCAGGTAGAGGACGTCCTCGACGATCCGCACCGCCGGCAGGTCGGTCCGGAGACGCGGGATCCGGGGCGTTCGGCAGGCGCGGAGCGTCATGCGGGGCGGGGTGTCACGGGGGCGGTCCTTCGGCGCGGGCGTCGGGTAAGCCTTTTAGCGCCCGGACGCGGTCTTTCCAGCGGCGGGAAGGCCGCCTACATCGCCCCTATGAGCCGACAGCCTGGGAACGACGTGCCGCCCGACGCCCTCGACACGATCGAGGACGACGACGAGGCGGTGGACGCCCTCGACACCGCCCCCGAGATCGACTTCGATCTCGATGCCGGCGCCGGCGCGATCCAGGCCGGCACCGCGGTGATCCGCCGGTTCTGGACCACACTGCCGACCTCGCCGGGCGTCTACCGGATGTTCGACGCCAAGGGCGACGTGCTCTACGTCGGCAAGGCCAAGAACCTGAAGAACCGGGTCGGCTCCTACGCGCGGGGCCAGGCGCACACCAACCGCATCGCCCGGATGATCGCCGAGACGGCCTCGATGGAGTTCGTCACCACGGCGACCGAGACCGAGGCGCTGCTGCTCGAAGCCAACCTCATCAAGCAGCTGAAGCCCCGCTTCAACGTGCTGATGCGGGACGACAAGTCCCTGCCCTACATCCTGCTCACCGCCGATTCCGACGCGCCGCAGCTCGTCAAGCATCGCGGGGCGCGGCGGCGGGCAGGGCACTATTACGGTCCCTTCGCCAGCGTCTGGGCGGTGAACCGCACGGTCAACGCGCTCCAGCGCGCCTTCCTCTTGCGCTCCTGCTCCGACAGCTACTTCGAGAACCGCACCAGGCCCTGCCTGCTCTACCAGATCAAGCGCTGCTCGGGCCCCTGCACGAACGAGATCTCGGTCGAGGATTACGCCGGCCTCGCGGCGGAGGCGCGGGGTTTTCTCTCGGGCAAGTCCAACGCCGTGAAGGAGCGCATGGCCGCCGAGATGCAGGCCGCCTCCGACGCCTGGGAGTTCGAGAAGGCGGCGCGCTACCGCGACCGCATCGCCGCGCTCGCCGCCATCCAGGGCGTGCAGGGCGTGAACACGCAGGGCATCGAGGAGGCCGACGTCTTCGCCCTCGACGAGCAGGCCGGCCAGTTCTGCATCGAGGTGTTCTTCTTCCGCAACTGGCAGAACTGGGGCAACCGGGCCTACTTCCCGAAGGCCGACCGCAGCATGAGCCCGGCTGAGGTGCTGGCCTCGTTCCTGGCCCAGTTCTACGACGACAAGCCGGCGCCCCGCCTCGTGCTGACCTCGCACGAGATCGAGGATGCGGAGCTGGTCGCCGCCGCGCTTTCGACCCGGGCCGAGAACCGGGTCGAGATCCACACCCCGAAGCGCGCTGAGCGCAAGAACCTCGTCGACTACGCCGCCCGCAACGCCCGCGAGGCGTTGGGCCGGCGCCTCGCCGACACCGCCTCGCAGGGCAAGCTGCTCGCCGCTTTGGGCACGTCGTTCAACCTCGCCGCGGCGCCGCGGCGGATCGAGGTCTACGACAACTCGCACATCATGGGGACGAACGCGGTCGGCGCGATGATCGTCGCCGGCCCCACCGGCTTCATGAAGACCCACTATCGGACCTTCACCATCAAGTCCGAGGAGGTGAAGCCCGGCGACGATTACGGCATGATGCGCGAGGTGCTGCAGCGCCGCTTCGCGCGCCTGGTCAAGGAGCATCCGCGCACCAAGGCGGAAGCCGCGATCGCCGCCGCCGAGGGCGGGCCGGCGGAGCCGGAGCCGGCGCCCGATCCGGCCGATATCGAGGCGTTTCCGGCCTGGCCCGACCTGGTGCTGATCGACGGCGGCCGCGGCCAGCTCGAAGCGGCGCGCAAGGCCCTCGACGAGGTCGGGGTGACCGACGTGCCGCTCGTCGGCATCGCCAAGGGGCGCGACCGGGATGCCGGCCGCGAGACCTTCTTCGTGCCCGGCCAGGCGCCGTTCCGGCTGCCGCCGCGGGACCCGACGCTCTACTTCGTCCAGCGCCTGCGCGACGAGGCCCACCGCTTCGCCATCGGGGCGCATCGGGCCAAGCGCAAGCGCGAGATGGTGAAGAACCCCCTCGACGAGATCCCGGGGGTGGGGCCGACCCGCAAGCGCGCCCTCCTGCACCATTTCGGGACGGTGAAGGCGATCGAGCGGGCCGCCCTGGAGGATCTCGCCAAGGCGCCCGGCGTCAATGCCGCCACCGCCCGGGCGGTCTACGACTTCTTCCACGCCGATGCGTGACGAATCGCCGATGCGTGACGTCGAGTCCGGGCCGAGTTCGGTTGACGCCCCCTCCCCCCGCGTGGTTTCACCGACGGTGATGACCATGGTCGTACCCCGGCGCCGCTCGACGGCCCTGAACCTCGCGAACCTCCTGACCTACGGCCGCCTGGTCGCGGTGCCGGTGGTGGTGGCGCTGCTGTTCTGGCCGCAGGACGACACCGCGCGCTGGATCGCCGTCGCGGTCTTCGTCGCTGCCGCGATCACCGACTATCTCGACGGCTACGTCGCCCGCACCTATGCCCAGAGTTCGGCGCTCGGGCGGATGCTCGACCCGATCGCCGACAAGCTGCTCGTCGCCGCGAGCCTGCTGATGCTCTGCGCCGACGGGACGATCCGCGGCTGGTCGCTCTGGGCGGCGATCGTGATCCTGTGCCGCGAGATCCTGGTCTCGGGGCTCCGCGAGTACCTGGCCGAGCTGAAGGTCGGCGTGCCGGTGAGCCGGGTCGCCAAGTGGAAGACCGCGGTGCAGCTCGTGGCCCTCGGCGTGCTGATCGCCGGCCCCGCCGGCGAGCGGGTGCTGCCGGGCAACGGCACGCTCGGGCTCGTGCTGCTCTGGCTCGCCGCGGCGCTGACGCTCTACACGGGCTACGACTACATGCGCTCCGGCATCCGCCACGTCATCGACGACGAGAGATGAGCCCCCCGATGAAGCTCGTCTATTTCGCCTGGGTCCGCGAGCGGATCGGCCGCCCGGAAGAGACCCTCGACCTGCCGCCGGAGGTGGCGACGGTCGCCGACCTCGTCGCCTGGCTGAGAGGCCGCGGCGAGGAATACGCCTACGCCTTCGAGACCGACGGCGTGGTCCGCGCCGCCGTCGACCGGGTCCATGCCAAGCCCGGGACGGCGCTCGCCGGCGCGAGCGAGGTGGCGTTCTTCCCGCCGATGACCGGCGGGTGAGAGGCGGACCGCCGAGGTTCTGTCCCTCAGCGAGGCGCCTTCCCTTCGCAGCAACAGCCTCGTCTCCCTCCGCGTCATCCCGGGGCCGCGCAGCGGAACCCGGGATCCAGAACCGCGGAGCGTGCAGACTGAGACGGAACGCCGCCAGCCTCTTCCTGAACCATCCGAGGTTCTGGATCCCGGGCTCCGCTACGCGGCCCCGGGATGACCCTGAGAGTCGTTGGTCGGGGCGCCCATCCGACCGGCTTCCGCATTTCGACCGGATACCGAGAGACCCCCGATGCCCCGCCCCCTGCCGCTCCTCGCGCTCCTGGTCTCGTCCCTCGCGGTCTCCGCCGCCTCGGCCGAGCCGGTGAAGGTCGGGCCATTGCTGGAGCATCGCGGGATGTGCGAGGCCTCGGGCGCGGTGCCGTATCCGCGCGGGAGCTTCGGTGACCGGTTCCTGGTGGTCGACGACGAATCGACGGTGGTGATGCTCTACCGGGCCGGCGCGAGCGGCGACGCGCTGCCGCTCAGCGGTGCCGACCTGGGTCCGCAGCTCGGCCTCGCGCCGGAGGACCGCAAGGCCGACCTCGAATCCGCGACCTGGCTCGGCTCCGACCTCTACGTGCTCGGCTCGCACAGCCGCCGGCGCGGCGGCAAGCAGAGCCCCGGCCGCGGCCGCCTCGCCGCCGTGACGGTGACGGACACCGGCGGCGCCCCCGGCCTCGCCCCGAAGGGCCGCGCGGTGAAGGGACTGCCGCAGGCCTTCGCCGCCCTGTCGCCGCTGTTCGCGGCGCGGATCGGCCTCGACGTGGCGGCCCGGGACGATCTCGACCCCAAGCGCAAAGGCTTCAACATCGAGGGGATGGCGCCGCGGCCGGACGGCAGGTCGCTCTGGCTCGGCCTGCGCAACCCCCTCGACACCGATGCCAACGCCCTGCTGGTGCCGCTGGAGAACCCGGCCGAGGCGGTGGCCGGCGCCGCCCCGCGCCTCGGCACCCCGGTCGCCCTGGATCTCAAGGGCCGCGGCATCCGGGACATCGCCTACGCGCCGCAGGCCAGGGCCTACTTCATCCTGGCGGGCGGGGCCGGCGGCGGCGGCGAACCGTTCGACCTCTACCGCTGGTCGGGCGATCCGGCGGACAAGCCCGCGCGGGTCGAGGGCGCCGCCGCGGCCTTCGCGCCGATTCCCGACTTCCAGCCCGAGGCCCTGCTGGTCGGCCCGGCCGGCGACCGGGTCCAGGTGCTGAGCGACGACGGCGAGGCCCTCGGCTCCGACGGCAAGCCCTGCGAGGAGTCCCGGGACGGCAAGCGGTTCCGGAGCCTGACGCTCGACCTGAGGTGAGGCGCACCTCAGGTCCCCAAAGCCGCCACGAACTCCTTCACGTTGTGGCGCATCATCTCGAGATAGGTCGGCGCGGGGCCGCCGGGCTCGGACAGGGCGTCGGAGAAGACCCGGCCGCCCGCCTTGGCGCCGCCCTCGCGGGCGATCTGCTGCATCAGCCGCGGATCGGAGATGTTCTCGAGGAACACCGCCGGGATCTTGTCGCGGCGGACCTGCCGCACGATCGCCGCGACGTCGCGGGCGGTGGCCTCGCTCTGGCTCGACACGCCCTGCGGGGCGAGGAAGCGCAGGCCATAGGCCTTGGCGAAGTACCCGAAGGCGTCGTGGGTGGTGACGATGCGCCGGCGCGCCTCCGGAATGCCGGCGACCGCCTTGCGCACCTCGGCCTCGAGGGTGTCGAGCTGCGCGAGGTAGGCCGTGGCGTTGGCCTGGTAGGCCGCCCTGCCCTCGGGATCGGCGCTCGCCAACCCGTCGCGGATATTGGCGACGTAGGTCCGGGTATTGGCGACGTTCTGCCAGGCATGCGGATCGGCGGCATGGGCGTGACCGTGGCCGTCGTCCTCCTCCTCGATCGGGACGATGCCCTTCGCAGCGACGACGACCTTGGCCTTGGTGCCGGAGGCCTTGATCAGCCGGTCGATCCAGCCCTCGAAGCCGAGGCCGTTCACCACCACGAGCCGCGCGGCCGCAACGGCCTGGGCGTCCGCCGGGGCCGGCACGAAGCTGTGCGCGTCGCCGTTCGGCCCGACGAGGGTGGCGACGGCCACCCGCGATCCCCCGACCTGCCGCACGAGATCGCCGAGGATCGAGAAGGTCGCCACCACACGGACGGGCTCTTGCCTGGCGGGTTCTTGCCCGGCGGGTTCTTGCGCCCGCGCCGGGGCGATCCAGGCGAGGCCCAGAGCCAGCAGCAGCGTTCCGATTCCAAGCCTGCCCATCACCACAATCCCTCGCTCGACGACGCGCCTCACCTAGGCCGGCGCGAGAGAGATTGCAACATTGTTACATTGTTGGTCGGGCGGGAGTCTGCCGCGGAGTTAACCTGGAGCGAGGACAGGGCGGGGCGGCGCGTCCAGGGTCGCGGCCGTCACGCCGTTCCTGCCGCTCCCGCTCGGACGGTGTCACCGGCGGGCCGGACCATCATGCGCGAGCGGGATGCCCCGGCCCGCTGCTCTCTTCCGGCGCAGTCTTGTCCAGTCGCAGCAACGTCCCCAGCAGCCAGGCACAGGCGTGAGCATGCCGAGCGGGTCTCTCAAGCCGCCCTTTCCCGGACGACTGCAGCGTCAGCGGAGGGAGATCCAGGAAAGGGGTGGGGCAAACCGGAACCGCTTGCCCAACAAGGAGTGCCCCCAGTCACTGCCGTGAAGCCCGCTCGCCCCTTCACCCCGTCGCCCCGAACCCGGTGGCGACGCAGTTGATCGACAGGAGCAGGGCGGATTTCAACGCCTCGCGCGCCGTCTCGTCGGTCTCGGCGCGGAAGCGGCGCAGGAGGTTCACCTGCTCGCGGCTGACCTGGTTGAGCACCGGCAGCCGCTCGGCGAGGCGGCCGCGGTAGAGCGGGAAGCGCTCGGCGAGGGTGCGGTCGCCGCTCACCGCGAGGGCCATGGCGCAGGTGAGCCGGTACTCGGCCTCGATCATCGCAAGGACCGTCCCGCGCGCGCCCTCGTCCGGACACAGGCCGGCGAAGTCGCGGGCGATGTCGAGATCGACGGTGAGGAGGGTCTTCTCGACCTCGTCCATGATCAGGCGGAACAGCGGCGACTCCGAGAACATCCGCCGCAGCAGCGCCCCGCCGGCCTCCCCCCGCACGTCGAGGAGGCTCTTCAACCCGCTGCCGACCCCGTACCAGCCGGTGATGCCGTGCCGGTTCTGGCTCCAGGCGAAGACCCAGGGGATCGCCCGCAGGTCGGCGAGGCTGCGGGCGCCGAAGCGGCGGGCCGGGCGCGAGCCGATATTGAGGAGCGCAATCTCATCGAGCGGGCTCGCGGCGCCGAAATAGGTCACGAGGTCCGGGTGGGTCAGGAGCCGGGCATAGGCCGCCCGCGAGGCACCGGACAACGCCTCCATCGCGTCGTCGAATTCCGGGTTCGCCGCAGGAATCCCGGGGGCCGCGCCGTCGAGGGCGTGGGCGAGGACCGCGGAGGCCAGAAGCTCCATCTGGTAGGCGGCGGTGCCGCGGTTGGCATACTTGAACGACACCACCTCGCCCTGCTCGGTGGTGCGGAACCGGCCGCGGATCGAGCCCGGCGGCTGCGCGGCGATGGCCCGGGCGGTCGGCGCGCCGCCCCGGCTGACCGAGCCGCCGCGGCCGTGGAAGAACGCGATGCCGATCCCCGCCTGCTCGCCGACCTGGGTCAGGAGCCGTTGCGCCTTCGCCAGCTCCCAGTTCGAGGCGACGAAGCCGCCGTCCTTGTTCGAATCCGAGTAGCCGATCATCACCTCCTGCACCCCGCCCTGCTGGCGGGCGGAGCGGCGGACCACCGGCACCTTGAGCAGCGCCCGCATGATCGCCGGCGCGGCGCGCAGGTCGTCGATGGTCTCGAACAGGGGCACGATCGGCAGCGGACAGATCTCGGTCCCCGCCGCGTCGAGGAACACGCCGGCGGTCTTCGCCAGCAGGTAGACGCCCAGGATGTCGGGCACCGAATGGGTCATCGACAGGACGAAGGCGCCGAACGCCTCGCGGTCGAGGCTGCCGCGCATCTCGGCCACCAGCCGGAAGGTCGCGAGCGTCTCCTGGGCCTCCTCGGGCAGGCCCGAGAGGTCGGGCGGGTCGTCGAGGGGACGGGCGAGTTCGGCCTCCAGCCATTGCGTCCAGGCCGGGGCGTCGACGTCCGGCGGCTCGCCCTGATGGGTCCGGTGCCACAGCGCCTGGAGCGCCCGGGTGGTGCGGGTGGTGTTCTCGCGGATGTCGAGCCGCACGGTCGAGAAGCGGAAGATCTCGACCATCCGGCGCACCGGCCGCACCCGGTTGGCGGCGAGCGGCGGGCAGCCCGCGGCGGAGAGACCCTCCTCCAGGGCGCGCAGGTCGGCGATCAGCGCGTCGGCGTCGGCGTAGCCGGGACCCGTGGGATCCTGTCCGGGCTCGTCCTCCAGCCCGGTGATCGTCGCGGCGAGCCGCCGGCTCAGGCAGGTCAGGAACTGGCGGTAGGGCTCGCCCGGGTTGCGCCGCGCGATTCGCCCTCCGTCCGGCTGGAGCGCGAGCTGGCCTTCGAGCGCGGCCGCGAAACCGCCGGTGACCGGCAGGGCGCGGGCGCTGATCGAGAGGGTGCGGGCGAGCCCGTCGATGCGATCGCGGTAGCGCCGGAGGCTGGCGAGCGCGTTCTGCCGGAGCGTCCGCCGCGTCACCTCGGCGGTGACGAAGGGGTTGCCGTCCCGGTCGCCGCCGATCCACGAGCCGAACTGGAAGAAGGCCGGCACCTCGACCTGCGCGCCCGGATAGGCGCTTCCCAGCGCCTCCTCCAGGGAGGCCAGTGTCTCGGGCAACATCTCGAACAGGGTCTCGTCGAAGAAGTGCAGCCCCCAGGCCACCTCCCGGTCGACGGTCGGCTTCTCGAGATGCAGCTCCCCGGTCATCCAGACCAGCTCGATCTCGTCGCGCAGGTCGTCCATCAGGGCCTGGCGCTCGCGCTCGGTCCAGCGCGGCATCTCCAGTTCCTTCAGGATCAGGTAGATCCGCCGGAATTTCTCCAGCACCGTGACCCGCTTGGCCTCGGTCGGGTGGGCCGTCAGGGTCGGGCGCACGCGCAGCGACGCCAGCAGCGCGTGGACGGTCTCCGCCGGCACGCCGCGCGCGGCGGCGCGGGCGAGGACGGCGCTGAACGAGTTCTTCAGCCGGTCGCGCCCGGCCTCGCGCTCGACGTGGCGGCGCCGGCGCATCGCGGTGTTCTGCTCGGCGATGGCGATCAGCTGGAACCAGATGCCCCGGACCTGCAGCGCCCGGGCGGTCAGTTCCGGCGACAGGCCGGCGATGTCCGCCTGCCCGCGCAACACCGCCTCCAGCTCCGGCTGGTGGCGCCGGCAGACATCGACGAGAGACCGGAACAGCACGTCGAGGGCGACCCGGTCGTCGGTGCCGGTGATGAGCGGCGGGACGAAGGGGGATTCGGGGATGGGGGTGTGGATCATCGGAGGGCTCCCCGTGGGGATCGAGGGAGGGATTTTTCGATGCGCGCGCTGTCTCCCCTCTCCCGAGTGGGAGAGGGGATCCCGCGGCTTGTGAGCGGGTGCTCACGCCGCCTTGCGCCGCTCCGCCATCACCTGCGCCATGGTGGTGCCGAAGGCGCCCGGGCTCGGCGCCACGGTGAGGCCGAAGGAGCGCATGATCTCGGCCTTCTCGGCGGCGCTGTCGCCGGCGGCCGAGATGATCGCGCCGGCATGTCCCATCTTGCGGCCCTTGGGCGCCGTGAGCCCGGCGACGAAGCCGACCACGGGCTTCCTCATGTTGGCCTGGATCCAGGCGGCGGCCTCGGCCTCCTGCGGCCCGCCGATCTCGCCGATCATCAGCACGGCGGCGGTGTCGGGGTCCGCCTCGAACAGGGCGAGGTGGTCGAGGAAGGACGAGCCGTTGATCGGGTCGCCGCCGATGCCGACCGAGGTCGAGATGCCGAGGCCCACCGCCTTCATCTGCGCAGCGGCCTCGTATCCGAGGGTGCCTGACCGGGAGATCACCCCGATATTTCCTTTCAGGTAGATGTGGCCCGGCATGATGCCGAGCATCGCCTTGCCGGGGGAGATGATGCCGGCGCAGTTCGGCCCCACCACCATCGGCCGGCGCTCCTTCGGGTAGCGCCGCAGGTAGCGCTTGACCCGCATCATGTCCTGGGCCGGAATCCCGTCGGTGATCGAGCAGATCAGCCGGATGCCGGCATCCGCCGCCTCCATGATGGCGTCGGCGGCAAACGGCGGGGCGACGAAGGTGATGCTCGCCTCGGCCCCCGTCTCCTGCACCGCCTGGCGCACGGTGTCGAAGACCGGCACGCCGTGCTCGGTGCGCCCGCCCTTGCCCGGGGTGACGCCGGCGACGACTGTGCCGCCGTACTCGATCATCTCACGGGCGTGGAAGCTGCCCTTGTCCCCGGTGATGCCCTGGACCAGGATCCGGGTCGTCTCGTCGATCAGGATGCTCATCGGACGCCTCTCCTCAGTTTTGGGTGCGGATGGCGGCCACCGCCTTCTCGGCGGCCTCCGTCAGGGTGTCGGCGGTGATGAGGTCGAGGCCGCTCTTCTCCAGGATCGCCTTGCCGGCCTCGACGTTGGTGCCGGCGAGCCGCACCACCAGCGGCACGCCGATCTTCACCTCGCGGGCGGCCTGGACGACGCCCTCGGCGATCCAGTCGCAGCGGTTGATGCCCGCGAAGATGTTAACCAGGATCGCCCGCACGTTCGGGTCGGAGAGGACGAGGCGGAAGGCCGTCGCGACCCGTTGCGGCGAGGCGCCGCCGCCGACGTCGAGGAAGTTCGCCGGCTCGCCGCCGGCATGCTTGATCATGTCCATGGTCGCCATGGCGAGGCCGGCGCCGTTGACGATGCAGCCGATCTCGCCGTCGAGACCGATGTAGTTCAGGTTGTGCTCGGCGGCCTGGGCCTCGCGCGGGTCGCTCTGCGAGGGATCGTGCATGTCCGCGATGTTGCGGCGCCGGAACAGGGCGTTGTCGTCGAAGGACATCTTGGCGTCGAGCGCCAGCACCCGGTCGTCCCGGGTCACGACCAGCGGGTTGATCTCCAGCATCACGGCGTCGCAATCGCGAAAGGCCCGGTAGGCGCTCATGATCGTCTTCACGGCGGCGCCGACCTGCTTGATGTTGAGGCCGAGCCGGAAGGCCAACTCCCGCGCCTCGAAAGGCTGGAGGCCGACCGCCGGCTCCACCACCACCTGGAGCAAAGCCTCCGGATCGGTCGCGGCGATCTCCTCGATGTCCATGCCGCCGGATTTCGAAGCCACGACCCGCACCCGCTCGACCTTCCGGTCGAGCACGATGCCGAGATAGAGCTCGCGCTCGAACGGGTCGGCAGTCTCGATGTAGACCCGCTGCACCGGCTTGCCCTCGGGGCCGGTCTGGTGGGTGACGAGGCGGCGCCCCAACAGGTCGGTCGCGGCGTCGCGGACCTCGTGGGTGTTGCGGCAGAGCCGGATGCCCCCGGCCTTGCCGCGGGCGCCGGCATGGATCTGCGCCTTCACCGCCCAGTGCCCGCCGCCCAGCTCTGTCGCGGCGTAGACCGCCTGATCCGGGCTGAACGCCACGGCCCCCTTCGGGATCGGCACGCCGAAGCTCGCGAGCAGCTCCTTGGCCTGGTACTCGTGCACGTCCATGGCGTCCTCCTGGGTTTTGGCAAAGGCTCCCTGTTCCGGGCGCGAGGGGATTCCCCGCGCCCGGCTGAAAGCTCGGTGCGTTGCTTTGAGTATTGGGCCCGATTACTTCATCAGGCCCGTGCCGACCTCTAAGCAGATTTGCACGGGGCAACTCTGCTTAGATTCTTGTTTTCGCATCATTTTCGTCGCCGAACCGGTGACCACTTCGGCGAATGATGCTTAGGTCAGCTTCGACTTCACCAGGCCGTAGACCCGCTCGGTCAGGGCGTCGGCCCCGTCGAGCGCGCGGGCGAGATCGGCGAGGCGATCCTCCGCAAAGGTCCGGTCCTCGATGGCCTTGGCGTTCACGTAGACGTTGAGGGCGGCGCTGCGCAGGCCGGCCTGGGCGGCCAGCACCGCGACGCCCGCGTCGCTGACGACGTTGAGGTTGCCGCGCTCGGCGATCCCCTCGCAGAGGTCGATCACCGCCCGGCAGGTCCTGGCGCAGGCGAGCGGCACGTCGGTGGCGAGCCGCAGGGCGTCCTGGATCGCGGCGGCGCGGGCCGCCTTCTCGCCGTCGGTCGCCTTCGGCAAGCCGTAGGCGCCCATCACCGCATTGAAGGCGCTCACGTCCTCGGCGATCATGCCGGTGAGTTCGGCCCGCAAGGCTTCGGCGCGGTCGCGGGTCGCGATCATCTCGGCCTCGACCTCGGCGTACTTCTTCTTGCCGATGGTGAGGTTGCAGACCATCGAGACCAGGGCGGCCCCCATGGCACCGGCAATCGCCGCAGCGCCACCGCCGCCGGGGGTCGGGCGCTCGCTCGCCAGCGCGTCGAGGAAGCCCGGGATGGTATCCTCGGAAGCCGTCATCACGCCATCTCTTTTGCGAGCGCGTAGATCTCTTCCGCGTCGAGGACCAGGTCGGTGCTCTCGAACAGCTTGGCGATGCAGGCCCGGTGCAGCTTGAGCTTCAGGCCCCCGATGCCGAGCGCGCCGAACACGGTCTTGCCGTGGCGCTCCTTGCCCTTGTCGGTCGCCTCGATCCCGCCGAAGCCGAGCGGCGGCTGGGCGTTGTAATCGGCGGTGAAGGCGAGGCTCTTGGCGGATTGCCACTGCGCCTCGGAGACCAGCTCCAGCCCGATCGCTCCGGCCGAGAACGCGACGTCGGCCTCGCTGACCGCCGCACCGCGGGACTCGGCGTCCGGGGTCTCGATCGCCCGGATCGCGACCTTGAACCGGGTCTCGATGGCCTTGGCGGCCTCCTCCGCCTTGGCGAGGTTACGCCCGGCGAGGGTGACGCTGGCGCCTTCCTTGGCGAGGAGCGCCGCCGAGCGCATGCCGACCGGGCCGGTGCCGGCGAGCACCACCGCGTGCTTGCCCTGGAGCGAGCCCGCCGCCTTGGCGACGAGGGCGACGCCCGCCGCCGCGGTGGTGTTCGAGCCGTTCGAATCGAGCATGCACGAGACGCGGAACGGGCCGAAGAAGCGCTTGCGCACCGCCTTGAACACCGCCTCGCCGGCCGCCATGCTGCCGCCGCCGACGAAGATCGCGGTCGATTTCTTCTCCGCTCCGCCGCGGGTGTAGATCGTGCCGTCGACGAGCGCCCCGACGGTCTCGGGGGTGACGTTGGGATAGCCGGTGATGATGTCGGCGCCGCCGTCGTAGCCCACCACCACGTCGAACACGCTGGGCATCGGGTCGGTGTCGAACTGGAACAGGAGTTTCTTCATCGTCGTCCTCTCCGCCGCGGGCGTGTTGCCGGCGCGGGGTATCCATCGGTCGCGATAGCGGGTTAGCGCCCCCGCCCGCCCTACTCCACCACGTTCTGCGGCCGGCCAGCCACGAAAGCCTCGATGTTGTCGATGACCTGGTCGGCGAGGATCTGCATACCCTGCTTGCTCGCCCAGGCGACGTGGGGGGTGATGATGAGGTTCGGCAGGTCGAGGGCGAGCAGCGGGTTGTCGTCCCGCGGCGGCTCGCTGGTCAGCACGTCGAAGCCGGCGCCGCCGATCGTCCCGCCGGTCAGCGCCTCGGCCAGCGCCGCCTCGTCGACGAGGCCGCCGCGGGCGGTGTTGATCAGGATCGCGTCGCGCTTCATCCGCGCCAGTTCGTCCCGGCCGATCATGTTGCGGGTCTCCGGCGTCAGCGGCGCGTGCAGGGTGATCACGTCGCTCTCGCGGATGATCGTGTCGAGGTCGACGAGGCCGGGTTGGGGCATCACGTCGTAGGCGATCACCCGCATGCCGAGTGCTTCGGCCCGCTGGCCGATCGACTTGCCGAGCGCCCCGTAGCCGACGATGCCGAGCGTCGAGCCGGCGACGTCCCGGATCGGGTAGTCGAAGTAGCAGAAGTGCCGCGCCCGCCCCCAGTCGCCGCGCCGGACCGAGTTGGCGTAGGGAACGATCGCCCGGCGGAGCGCGAAGATCAGCCCGATCACGTGCTCCGGCACGGTGTTGAAGGCATAGTTGCGGACATTGACCACCGTGATGCCGCGCGCCTTGGCGGCCGCCTTGTCGACCACGTCGGTGCCGGTGGCGGCGACCGCGATCAGCTTCAGGTCCGGCAGCCGGCTCAGGGTGTCTTCCCGCATCGGCACCTTGTTGATGATGGCGATGTCGGCGCCCTGCAGCCGCGCGACGATCTCCCCGGGCTCCGTCACGGCGTGCTCGACGTAGTCGTGCGGGAAGCTCGGGCGCCGCAGCTCGGCATCCAGGGTCTCGCGGTCGAGGAAGACGATGCGGTGGGACATGTCGGTCTCCGGCACCCCGGTTCGGCGGGGCATGGCACGGCAGAATGGCACGGTGGGTGGGGGTGGGGCAGTTGGTCTAAGGGGCAGAGCGCTCCGCCCTCCCCCCTCTGCGGGGGAGGGTGCCCCGCGGATGCGGGGCGGGAGAGGGGAAGCCGCTTCCGGAGAGGTCGCGACCGTTCTGACGGGCGCCACCTGGACCAACGTCGCGCTGCCCCTCTCCCGGCTCACTGCGTTCGCCACCCTCCCCCGCAGAGGGGGGAGGGAAGAAACCCAATTCTCACTCCCCCACCCACGTCTCCCGAAAGTGCTCCTGCGCCGCCGCGACGCCGCTGCCGGGCTCGATGCGGATGCCGGCGTCGCGCATCGCCATCTCGGCCCCCGAGAGGGCGCCGAGCAGCATCAGCTCGTTGAGGTCGCCGAGATGGCCGATGCGGAAGAGCTTCCCCGCCACCTGCGACAGGCCGGCTCCGAGGGCGAGGTTGTAGCGGCGATAGGCGAGGCTGATCACCTCGGCTCCGTTGATGCCCTCCGGCACCATCACGGCGCTCACGGTGTCCGAGTGCCATTGCGGGTCCTTGGCGCAGAGATTCAGCCCCCAGGCCCGCACCGCCGCGCGGACGCCGTCGGCGAGCCGCCGGTGGCGGGCGAAGACCTGTTCCAGCCCCTCCTCCTCCAGGCAGCGCAGGGCCTCGCGCAGGCCGTAGAGCAGCGGCAGCGGCGGCGTGTAGGGGAAGTAGCCGGTGGCGTTGGCCTTGGTCTGGTCGGAGAACTCGAAATAGGCGCGGCGGCACTCGGCGGTCTTCGCCGCCTCCAGCGCGCGCTTGCTGGCGCAGACGATGCCGAGGCCCGCCGGCAGCATCAGCCCCTTCTGCGATCCGGTGATGGCGCAGTCGACGCCCCACTCGTCGGCCCGGAAGTCGATGCTGCCGATCGACGAGACGCCGTCGACGTAGAGCATCGCCGGGTGGCCCGCCGCGTCGATCGCCCGGCGCACCGCGCCGATATCGGAGGTGACGCCGGTGGCGGTCTCGTTGTGGACCACGAGCACCGCCTTGATCCGGTGCTCGCGGTCGGCCCGTAGGGCCTCCTCGATCCGGGCCGGATCGGCGCCGGTGCCCCAGGCCTCGTCCTGGACCACGACGTCGAGGCCGACCCGCTGGGCGAGGTCGATCCACAGGGTGCTGAACTGGCCGAAGCGCGGCGCCAGCACCCGGTCGCCGGGGGAGAGCGTGTTGGTCAGCGCCGCCTCCCAGGCGCCGGTGCCGCTCGACGGGAACAGGAAGACCTGGCCGTCGCGGGACTTGAAGATCTTCTTCGTTTCCTCGAACAGCGGCAGGACCAGCTCGGGGAAGACGGGCGAGCGATGGTCCTCCATCGGCACGATCATCGCGCGCTGGACCCGCTCCGGCACGTTGGTCGGGCCCGGAACGAAGAGGAAGTTGCGTCCCGGGCGTCTCGATCCAGCCATGGTGTCTCCTCCGGCCCTGCGGGCTGACCCATCCGGACGTGGCGCGCCCGGTGTCGTGAATTGGTTGCGCGCCGCCGGCCATCTCGTGACGGATCGCTCGGATCCGGTCGGCGCGGGCGCGGCAGACCGGAAGAGCAGGCGGCGTCACGCCACCGCCCGCTGCCCCGGATCGCCGTGCCGAGCGAGACTATGCGGGCGCCCGCGCGACAAGGAAAACTGAAAAAACTGAGCCTCACCTTCCAAAAATTTGAAGCCCCCTTGGACAGCTTGGCCGAAAGGGGTAGGCGGCTGCGCCTTCTGCCGCACGGCCTAATCTAGGCTTCGCCGTATCGGCAGTATTGCTCACAAAAGCCGCAAACATTATCGAATGTGATCAGCGGTTCCGATCACGACGGATATGCATCGGCCCAACGATGCAACGGGTCGGACCCGGGGGGAGACTACACATGACCGCGACCAGCGTGGGCTCGGGATTCACACGCGCGCGGCCGCGCACGGTGCGGCGCTGGCCGACCTACAACCTGTTTCGCCGGCGCGCGGAGCCGGACCTGGTCTGCGCGGTGCCGAACGACTTTCCGGTGCCGGCCTTCGTCACCGGCGAGGCCTGGACCTTCGCGGGCAGCATCGACGCCCCGTCCGCGGCGCCGCCCGGCTTCTCGGCCGAGATGGCGGAGCGCGGCGCCGAGACCTGCGGCTTCCACCTGTTCCACCAGCTGCCGGCCGCTGCCGCCACCGTGGACGCGTGGCGGGCCGCCGGATAAGCTTTTTCGTGAGAACCGGAGCCGGGGTTCGCGCATTGTCTTCGCAAGCAACGCTTTCGCAAGACACGCCCCGCACCGGAGTGCTCGAGATGCTTCTCAAGACCGTCATCGCGGCCGGCCTCGTCCTGGCCGGCTCAGCCGCCCCGCGCGCCGAGGGCACCAGCCTCGACCAGGCCGGCGTCCCGGCCCTCGACGTCCCGGGTTTTTCGGACCGCGTGCCGGCCGGCATGCCGCTCTTCGCCGCCCTGCCCCGCATGGCGCCGGGCGCCGAGGTGGACGTGCGCGGCATCGACACCAGCGGCCTCGTGGCCTTCGGCCCGTCCGTGCCGCAGATGATCGACCCGAACGCCGACATCGCCACCGGTACGCTGAAGAAGTGACGAAGTTTGACCAGGGCGCTTCGCTCGGGTCACCCGGAGACCGTCTGACGGGCTGCGTCGGTCGAACCGATACGCATACCGACATCTCTCACCGTCATCCCGGGGCCGCGCAGCGGAACCCGGGATGACAGGGAGGGCTGCATTGCGGTCCGCCCCCATTGAGCGGAGCGTCAGGCGCTGAGCGCCGCCACCCGCGCCGCTGCCTCGAATTCCGCCCGCCTCTTGGCGAGACGCTCCTCGGCCTCCGCATCCTGCCCCCAGACCTCGGCCTGGAAGATCTCGTCGACATGGGCGGCGGCCCACCCCTCCTGCGGCGTCAGGCGGCCGTGGAGGACGGCGAGCGCGATCAGCAGCGAGCCTGTCAGCGTCGTCATCGAGTGCAGGCCGGCGAGCGCGGTCGGGGTTGCCACCGCCTCGATGGCGCGGCGCAGGGCCGCGACCGAGTCCGCCGGCTGGGTGACGTGCATCACCCCCTCGCTCAGGATGAACCGGGCGCCGAGCGCCTCCCTGGCCCAGTCGAGCACCGGGTCCCAGGCCGCGGCTTGCGCCGCCACGAGGCGGGCCGGATCGCCGGCGCGGTAGACGACGAGGTCGGTCCCCGCATAGGCCGAGAGGTCGTCGATCACCGCCTCGCGCCGCTCGGCCACCCCGTCGAGGGCCGAGTTGACGAGGCGGGTGAGCGGCATCCGCGCCGGATCGATGAATTCCTCTTGCGCGCCCCATTCCTCGGCGAGCGCCGCGGCGAGGGCCGCCTGCGGCACCGCGAGGCGGCGGCGGGCGGGGGTGTGGGCCGGGCGCCCGTCGAGGACGAGGCGGTAGCCGTCCTCGGCCTCGGCGATGCCGGCCTCGGTGTAGAAGCGCTTCGGCAGCGCGGGCTTGGCCGATTGGCGGGCGGCGCGGACCGGATCGGGCTGAGCCTCCGGATCCCCGAGCCAATCGCGGGTCACGTCGTTGGTCATGGGACGAAGATAGAACATTTTCCGACGAAGTGGAAACCGGTTCGTCGCAGAAAATGCGGCAAAATCAATGATATAGAGCACTTCACGATTGCAACGCGATCGTGAAGTGCTCCAGTGCCTCCGGGCGGCGGTTGCGAGACGGCCTTCAGGCCGCCGCGATCCGGGCGAGTAGGGCGGATTCGAGTTCCGAAAAACTCTCCATCACCGCATGCGCCCCGGCGGCCCGCAGGGCGTCGGGCGTGTGGTAGCCCCAGGAGACCCCGAGGGCCGTCACGTGGGCGCCCCGCGCCATCACCATGTCGTAGGTCGAATCGCCGATCATGATCGTCTCGGCCGGCGCGGCGCCGGTCTCGGCCATCGCCTGTTCGAGCATCGCCGGATGCGGCTTCGAGGGGGCGTCGTCGGCGGTCTGCACGGTCGCGAACCAGCCCTCCCAGCCGTGGAGGCTGAGAAGGTGGTCGACGCCGCGGCGGGACTTGCCGGTGGCGATGCCGAGCTGCACCGCCAGCTCGCGGTTGAGCCGCGCGAGCAGCGCGGCGGCACCGGGAAACAGCGTCTCGCGGATCTCGGCCCGCGCTCGCAGCCGGCCGAAGGCCTGCTTGTAGGCCTCGGAGAGCGCCGCCACCGGCCCGTCGGCACCGACGAGGGCGGTGAAGGCCTGCGGCAGCGACAGCCCGACCACCGACAGCGACCGCTCCCGGCTCGGCGCCGGCAGGCCGACCGACGCGAAGGCCTCCCCTTGCGCCGCCACGATCATGTGCTGGCTGTCGACGAGGGTGCCGTCGACGTCGAAGACGATGAGGATCATGGGTGTTTCAGGCCGCCTCGCTGTCGCGCCGGGGGCGGCCCGAACGGCCGCTCAGGGCTTAGGCCGGGCCGGCTGCTGGCCCGGCTGGATCCGCTCATAGCCCAGGCGGCAGCGGATCAGGAAGCGGCGTCGCGCGCCGCCCTTGAGGCTGCGCCTTTGCGAGGCGCGGTTGCAGGCGGCGTAGCTCGGGCGCCGCCGCCGGGGCGTCGCCGCGCGCTCGGACGCCGCCGGCCGGGCGGCCGGCGCGCTCCCCTCGGCCGGCGCGGCGCGGCCGTCCTGGTGGCGCCCCTCGGGCCGGGCCGCGGCGGGCTTGCCGTCCGGGCGGGCGGCAGGCCCCGGCGGGGAGACAGAAGGCGCCGCCGGGGTCGCGGCCGGCGCCGGGGTGGGTGCAGGCGTCGCGGGAGCGGTCTGGGCCGGCGCCGTTCCGGCGCAGGCGAGGAATCCGATCAGGCCGAGGCTGGCGAGCGCGGCGGGTCTCATCTGGCTTGTCTCACTCCCGGACGGGTCGCCTGCGGCCCGCGCTGGTGCCGCGACCGCGGCGGCCCGCCTTGAGAATAAGGCGCGCGGCCGTCCTGCCAAGGGCCGGTCCCGACGGGCCGGCCTATGCTGGACGGCCGCCACGTCACGCCTCCGGCGCCTCGACGATCGGGTCGTAGCGGGCGGCGTCGAAGCCGAGCAGGTTCCAGCTCTGCGCCATGTGCGGCGGCAGCGGCGCCGTCACGTCGATCGGCTTGGCGGTGCGCGGATGCGGGATGACGATGCGCCGAGCGAGCAGGTGGAGGCGGTTCTGCAGCCCGCCGGGCAGCTCCCAGTTCTCGATGTCGAAGTATTTCGGGTCGCCGACCAGCGGGTGGCCGATATGGGCGGCGTGGGCGCGCAGCTGGTGGGTGCGCCCGGTGACCGGCTTCAGCGACAGCCAGGCGAGCTTCTGCCCGGCCTGGTCGACCACCGCGTAGTAGGTCAGCGCGTGGCTCGCCCCCTCGTCGCCGTGCTTGGCGACCCGCATGCGGGCATCGGCGTCGCCGATCTCCTCCTTGGCGAGGTAGGTCGAGATCCGGCCCTGGCGCACCTTCGGCACGCCGGCGGCCAGCGCCCAGTAGATCTTGCGCGCCGCCCGCGACCGGAAGGTCTTGGCCAACGTCGCGGCGGCGAGCCGGGTCTTGGCGATGATGAGGCAGCCCGCCGTGTCCTTGTCGAGGCGGTGGACGAGGCGCGGCTTCTGGCCGTCCTTGTCGCGCATCGCCTCGAGCAGGCCGTCGACGTGGCGGGTGGTGCCCGAGCCGCCCTGGACCGCGAGGCCGAAGGGCTTGTTGAGCACCATCATGTCCTGGTCCTCGTAGAGGATCAGGGAGCGCAGGAAGGCGAGGTCGCCCTCCGCCCGGGGGGAGTTCGGCGCCGGCGGGCGCGCCTCCAGGCTCAGCGGCGGCACGCGCACGCTGGCGCCGGGCTCGACCCGATCGGCGGCCTTGGCGCGCTTGCCGTTCACGCGCAACTCGCCCTTGCGCACCAGGCTCTGGATGCGGGTGAAGGGCAATTGCGGAAAGCGGGCCGACAGGAAGCGGTCGATCCGCATCCCGGCCTCGTCCGGCGTCACCTCGAGGGTCTGCACGCCGGTCGCCAGCGCCTCGGCGGTCGCCTCGCGCAAAGCGCGCCGGGTCGGGGCCTTGGCGCCAGGGGCTGTGGTTGCGGCGGCCTTCGGCTCCGCAGGCCCACGGCTGCGCGGGACTTCGGCGGAATCCGGGCGCTCGTCGCGGCGCGGCCGGGCCGGGGCGCGGTCCTCGGTCGCCGCGCCGGTGCGCGGACGATCCGATCTCGGCTTGTCGGATTTGGGCTTGTCCGATTTGGGCTTGGCCGGAAACTTGCCGGCCGGCGCGCGGGCCGGGCCCTCGTCCCGCTCCCAGGGCGAGGCGTCGCCCATGTCGCGGCCGAAGGCGGGGCGCGCAGGAGCGGCTCCGGCGGGAGCGAACTTCGCGGGCGCGAATTTGCCATGGCCGGACTTGCCCTGGGCGGACTTGCCGGGCGCAGCCCGGTTGGAGACCACCAGGCCGGCGGCGCGCTCGGCGGCGTCGCGGGCGGTGTTGCGCGGTCCGGTGCGGGCCCGCGGCGGGCGGCCCGAGGCGGGTCCGCCCGGGCCGGTCCGCGACCGCCCGGAACCGCCGCGAGAAGGAGGCTTCGTCATGCGCCGGCTCGTAGCATCCGCCGCCCTCCCCGTCACGCCCGGCGAATCACCACCCGCCCTTCGACGCCGGGATATTCCGTCAGCGCCAGGAGATTCCGCGCGAGAACCCCTCCTGGCGACCGTAGGGCGGCTCCGCGAAGGCGGCGGTGCAGTCGATGCCGAAGCGCTGCACCAAGTCGTCGGTGAGGCCGGAGAAATCCTCGGCGGCGCGGGCGCGGGGGCGGTAGCGCCGCACCGGCCGGCGCTGGGCGAAGGCCTCGCTCACCGCCACGTCGGTGCGCACGCCCCGCACCATCTGGCCCGGCCCGAAGGCGGTGCGGAGCGCCCCCAGGGTCTCCCGCTCGACGTTGGTGCGCAGGTCGATGCGCATCGGCGCGATGGCGAGCCCGAGCGGCGCGGCGCGGAAGCGCAGCATCGTGTCGTGGTAGGAGCGGGCGAACTGGCGCACGCCCTCGAGGCCGAGAGGATCGAGGGTGGTGGGCACGACCACGCCGTCGCTCGCCATCAGGGCGCAGACCGTGAGCGCCGCCGCCGACGGCGGCACGTCGATCAGCACCAGGTCGTGGACCTGGCGCAGGGGGGCGAGGGCGTCGGAGAGGCAGCGGATGTCGCCGTGGCCGAGCTGCCCGTCGAAGCTCCGGTCGGCCGGCACCACCGCGACGTTGTCCTCGTCGGTGACCTGGGCGGCGCCGTCGAGGCTGGTCTGGCGGCGCAGGAGCGGCGTGTGGGCGTTGGGGGAGCCGAGCCGCGCCGTGACGCCGAGCCCTAGTCCCGAATGGCCCTGCGGATCGAGATCGACCACCAGGACCCGGTAGCCGCGGGCGCCGAGCTCGGCCGCCAGGTTGACGGCCGACGTCGTCTTGCCGGTGCCGCCCTTGCAGTTGGCGATGGAGAGAACGCGCGCGGTCATCCTGCCGGACCGGGCGAACGGGAAAGATTCGGTCTCATGCTTTCAAGGTGAACGAGGGGCGAGCGCTACGTCAACGGCTGTTTGTCAGGTTGTTCACATAACCGTCACGAATCTTCGCCGCTGCGCTCCCGGCGCCGCGCCTCCCACCAGTCCAGTCGCTCGGCGACGCGGCGCTCGAAGCCCCGGTCGGTCGGCACGTAGAAATTCTGTCTGCCGAGGCGCTCCGGCCAGTAATCCTGGCCCGAGAAGGCGTCGGGCTCGTCGTGGTCGTAGCGGTAGCCTTCGCCGTAGCCGAGCTTGCGCATCAGCTTGGTCGGCGCGTTGAGGATGGTGCGGGGCGGCGGCAGCGAGCCGTGCTCCTTGGCCGCGCGGGTCGCGGCCTTGTAGGCGGTGTAGACCGCGTTCGATTTCGGCGCGGTCGCGAGGTAGACCGCCGCCTGCGCCAGTGCCAATTCGCCCTCCGGCGAGCCGAGGAAGTCGAAGGCGTCCTTGGCGGCATTCGCCACCGCCAGCGCCTGCGGGTCGGCGAGCCCGATATCCTCCACCGCCATTCGCACCAGCCGGCGGGCGATGAACAGGCGGTCCTCGCCGGCGTCCAGCATGCGGCAGAGATAGTACAGGGCGGCGTCCGGATCGGAGCCGCGGATCGTCTTGTGCAGGGCGGAGATGAGGTTGTAGTGGCCCTCCTGCGCCTTGTCGTAGACGGGGGCGCGGCGCTGGATCAGCTCCTGCAGCAAGGCCGCGTCCAGGGTCTCGTCAGGTCCAGTCGAGCGCCAGACTTCCTCGGCGAGGGTGAGCGCCGCCCGCCCGTCGCCGTCGGCCATCCGCACCAGCACCGCCCGGGCCTGCGCGTCGAGGGGCAGCACCCGGCCGGTCACCGCCTCGGCACGGTCGAGGAGCCGGGCGACCGCCGCCTCGTCGAGGGCGCGGAAGACCAGCACCCGGGCGCGGGAGAGGAGCGCGGCGTTCAGCTCGAAGGACGGGTTCTCGGTCGTGGCACCGACGAGGGTGACGGTGCCGTCCTCGACCACCGGCAGGAAGGCGTCGAGCTGGGCCCGGTTGAAGTGGTGGATCTCGTCGACGAAGAGCAGCGTGCCCCGGCCCGCCGCCCGGCGGGCGCGCGCGGCCTCGAACACCTTTCTGAGTTCGGCGACGCCGGAGAAGATCGCCGAGATCTGCTCGAAATGCAGGTCGGTCTCGCCGGCCAGCAGCCGCGCCACCGTGGTCTTGCCGGTGCCGGGCGGGCCCCACAGGATCAGCGAGCCGAGGTTGCGCCCGCGCAGGAGCCGGGTCAGCGCACCCCCCTCCCCCGTCAGGTGCTCCTGCCCCACCACCTCGGCGAGGCTCGTCGGCCGCAGGGTGTCGGCGAGGGGGCGGGGCGCGTCGCGGTCGAGGCCGGCGGAGGCGAACAGGTCGGACATGGCCGCATCAACACCCGCCGGCGCCGGCGCCGCAAGGCCCTCCGTCCGGCTGCCCACCGCGAGGATGATCCCGCTGCCGGAGCCGCCGGCGCGCAGGCGCTGGTCGCGCCGGCATGCACGGCGCGACCTTGCCGCGACGCCGTCTTCAGCCTAGCAAGCAGCATGCGATTCAACTTCAACGTCGTCGGCCCGGCGAGCTTCGAGCTCTGGATCGCCCCCGACGACATGCGCCGCACGCCGCGCGTCCGCGTGGTCATGGACCGGACCCGGGAAACCGTGATCGAGGCGTGGGTCCACTACCCGCAGCTGAAGGAGTTCGGCTGGCACGCCCACGGCACCTGCGGCTTCAAGCTCGACGGCGCGAGCTGCCCCGGCCTCGACCAAGCCGGGCGCTACGACATCTACGACGCCGACACCAACATCCTGCTCTACCGCCACCGCGCCGACGCCGCCTACCGCCCGGCCCGCGTCCTCGCGCTCGACTACACGATCAACCAGGACAACGCCGCCCGCGACATGCTCTTTCCGGAATTCGCCATGGCGTATTTCGGCGTCCACGACATCCATTTCGACCTGCTGCGCTGCATCATCGACATCAAGTACAGCGACTCGATGCTGCTGCAGGGCAGCCTGCTCGTGAAGCGCTACGAGGACGTGATCCAGGCCGGCGAGTACGTGAAGACGATCCTGGTCGTCGATCCGTATGTCGAGCTCGCCAAGCGCATCCTGTACCTGCGCCGGATGGCCGAGATCGGCAAGGACCCGGTGCAGAGCTGGCGCGTCGACCACCTGCAGGGCCCCTGCGCCTTCGCGGCCGGCCTCGAGCTCGGCAGCCTCTCGACCCTGCGCAAGGGCTTCGACCGGATCGACCTCGAGACCTTCGCCTGGCTGGAGAATCCGCTCACCCGCGACCTCTCCTGCACCTTCCCGGGCGAGGCGATGAAGCCGGGCCACTGGACGCTGGCGATCGAGGCGCTGTCGCGCTTCCACGTCATCGGCCACCAGCATTTCTGGGGCGCCTACACGGCGATGCTGACCGACGTGCTTCAGATCTCGGGCGCCGCCGTCCCCGAGCGCCGGGTGCCCGAGCCGGTGCTGGAACTCGCCGAGACCCTGAGCCGGGTGAAGGCCACGCTCGGCCTCGTCGAGATGGACATCAACCTCAGCGACAAGGTCTACACCATCATCGAGAGCCAGTGGGAGAAGGCGTGAGGGCCTCGCCCGACCACGCGCGACATGGCACCGGCATGGAGAAGGTTCGATACGGCTGAGGCTGGGAACGGCCCAGATTCATCGCGGAGACGTTCTTTTCCGCCCCCCTTTCCCGGACGACTGCAGCGAAGTGGAAGGAGATCCGGGATCCAGCATGAGAAGTGCCGCGAAGCGGCTCTGAATGCTGCACCGTTGCAGACACATGGACGCTTCGCGACTTCCTTTCCTGGATCCCGGATCTCCTTCCACTTCGTTCCAGTCGTCCGGGAAAGGGAACACGCGGACGCGGGTGCGCTGATCGAGGACTCTTCGCCGCCCGGAATCGGTCCCTCGGGCTACCGCGCACCCCGCCGCGCCGCCACGATCGCCGCCTGGTTCGCCTCCGCCCAGCGGATCAGCCCCCGCATCGGCTCCAGGAACGAGCGCCCGAGCGCCGTCAGCCGGTACTCGACCCGGGGCGGTACCTCGGCATGGACCTCCCGCGCCACGAAGCCGTCCTGCTCCAGCCGGCGCAGGGTCTTCGAGAGCATCTGCTTCGAGATGTCGCCGATCTCGCGTTCGAGCTGGCTGAACCGCTTCACCCCCGGATCCAGCGTCGCCAGCACCAGCAGGCTCCACTGATCGCCGATCCGGTCCAGCACATCGCGGATCGGGCAAGAGTTTTTCTGTGCGTCGGCCGTCCTGATCTCGTCGAGCACGTCTCTCGTCCCATGGTCACCGCCCGCTGACCTGGTCCCGCGACGATGACGTCTTGCGCGGCCGGTCGCAGCGGACTAGCTCTGTCCTCGGTCTCGAACATAGACCAGATCGCGAAACCGAACCAAGAGTGGATCATGGCCAAGGTTGCCGTCATCGGCGCGACCGGGAATGTCGGCGCGCGCCTCGTCGCCGAGCTGGTCGCGCGGGGTCACCGCGTCACCGCAATCAGCCGCACCCCGGGGGAAAGCGACTCCCCGCAGGTCGAGGCCCTCGCCGGCGACGTGCGCGAGCCCGAGGGCCTGAGCCGCCTGCTTGCCGGGCACGACGCGGTGGTGAGCGCGGTGCGCTTCGGCGACGCCGATCCGCAGGCGCTGATCGGCGCCGTGCGGGAATCGGGGGTCGCGCGCTACCTCGTGGTCGGCGGCGCCGGCTCGCTTGAGGTGGCGCCGGGGCAGCGGCTCGTCGACCAGCCCGACTTTCCGGCCGCCTACAAGGACGAGGCTCTACGCGGCGCGGCCTTCCTCGACGCGCTGCGCGGCGTCACCGACCTCGACTGGAGCTTCCTGTCGCCCTCCGCCCTGATCGGACCGGGGGAGCGCACCGGCCGGTTCCGCCTCGGCGGCGACCAGCTGCTCGTCGGCGAGAACGGCAGCCGCATCTCGTACGAGGATTACGCCGTCGCCCTCGTCGACGAGATCGAGCGTCCGGCACATATCCGCCGGCGCTTCACCGTCGGGTACTGATGCCGGAACCTATTTGATTGCGCCCCACGTCGGTGACACCCTGCGTGTCATCCCGGGGCCGCGCAGCGGAACCCGGGATCTATAACCGCTGAGGGTCGAGAACGAAGCGGAGGACTTCTCACTTCATCCTGGAGCGTCAGCGGTTATGGATCCCGGGTTCTCGACTGCGTCGAGCCCCGGGATGACGTCGAGAATTGTCCGGGTGCGTAGCGAATCGACCAATGCGACCGGTCAAATAGCTCCAAGCTTTTTTCAAAATTTCCTGCGACGAGCCGGTTTCCGATTCGTCGGACAACGGGCTACAGCCCGACCGTCTCGGCGATCAGGTCGGCCCCCGCGGCGGGCGAGCGCTCGCCCGCCGCCACCATCCGCTCGGCCTCAGCCGTCTGCCGGCGCACCTCGGCGCTGCCGGTGAGGCGCTGGTGCAGCCGCTCGTGGACGAGCGCCCACATCCACTTCACGTCTTGGCTCCGGCGCTTCGCGGCGATCTCGCCGGTGGCGGTGAGCTTGCGGCGGTGGTCGAGCACCGCATCCCACAGGGCGTCGAGCCCCTGGCCGGAGAGCCCAGAGATCGTGGTGACCGGCGGTGCCCAGGTGGCGCTCGCCGGGGTCAGGATGTGGAGCGCCGCCCGGTACTCGGCGGCGGCGGCGGTGGCGCGGCGCATCCCCTCCTCGCCGTCGGCCTTGTTGACGGCGATCATGTCGGCGAGTTCGAGGATTCCCTTCTTGATGCCCTGCAACTCGTCGCCGGCGCCGGGCAGCATCAGCACCAGGAAGAAATCCGTGAGGTCGGCGACCGCGGTCTCGGACTGGCCGACGCCGACCGTCTCCACCAGTACCACGTCGAAGCCGGCGGCCTCGCAGAGCAGCATCGTCTCGCGGGTCTTGGCGGCGACGCCCCCGAGGGTGCCCGAGGAGGGCGAGGGCCGGATGAAGGCGTTGGGGTCGACGGCGAGCCGGGCCATCCGGGTCTTGTCGCCGAGGATCGAGCCGCCGGTGCGCGACGAGCTCGGATCGACCGCCAGCACCGCCACCTTGTGGCCCCGCGCCGTCAGGGCGGCACCCAGCGCGTCGATGGTCGTGGACTTGCCCACCCCCGGCACGCCGGTGATGCCGACCCGCACCGCCTTGCCGGCATGCGGCAGGGCGGCGTCGAGGAGGTCGCGGGCCGCGGCCCGGTGATCGGCCCGCTTCGATTCGGCCAGCGTGATGGCGCGGGCGAGGGCGGCGCGGTTGCCGGACAGGAGCTGGGCGAGGTCGGGGGCCGGAACGGTCATGACAGCGTTCTGCCGGCTCGCCGCCCGTCCGTCGAGGGCTCAAGGCTGTGGACGAAGGACCGACGACGCGTGACCTGCGGGCAACAGGCGCGGTTTCGCCGAGGCGCGACGCGCCATTCTCCCGGGGGGCGACGCGCCACGGCCACGATCATGCCGCATCGCCGGCCTGAAAGCGCGGGCACAAGGCCGGCGTGCCGGCGACGAGTGGGACGACATGACAGCGAAAGCCGCGCCGACGCGCCGGACCCTGGCCCGCCTCGGCCTCTCCGCCCTTGCCGGCCTGTCGCTCGGCGGCTGCCTCGGCGACGGGCTGATCGGCGATTCGGCGGGACCGGAGAAGCAATCGGCCCTCGACGTCAGCCCGGTGCTCCTCGTCGCCACCACTCGCCGCCCGGCCGATCCCGCCGGCCGCCCGCCCTACTTCACCGACCAGCGCGGCCGCGGCCTCGCGTTCGCGACCGTGCGCCTCTCTGCGCCCGACCGCTCGCTGATCGGCAAGGTATCGTCGGTGGTCACCGGCGACTGGCGCATCGCCTCCGCCCCGCGCGTCGTGACCGGCCCCGAGGCCGCCACCGCCTTCGCGGAGGCCGCGCTCGGCCGCGACGTGCTGCTCTACGTCCACGGCTACCGCGAATCGTTCGAGACCGCGGCGGTGAGCGCGGCGCAGCTCTCCGACGGCATCCGCTTCCGCGGCGTCTCCGGCCTGTTCACCTGGCCCTCGGCGGGCAAGACCTTCGATTACGGCTACGACCGCGAGAGCGCCCTGTGGTCGCGCGACGCCTTCGAGGACCTGCTGCGGGCGCTCGCGACCGCGCAGGGCGGGCGCATCCAAATCGTGGCGCATTCGATGGGCACGCTGCTCACCCTCGAGACCCTGCGCATGCTGCGGGCCGATGCCGGCGAGGCGGCGCTGGACCGGATCGGCGCGATCGTCCTCGCCGCGCCCGACATCGACATCGATCTGTTCACCAACGGCATCGAGCGCCTCGGCACCGCGGCGCAGAAGATCACCGTGATCTCCTCGACCAACGACCGGGCGCTCGAACTGTCGAGCACCATCGCGGGCGGCGTGGTGCGAGCGGGCGCGGCGGACCGCAGCCGGCTGGAGGCGCTCGGCGTGCGCGTCGCCGACGCGTCCGAGTACGGCAGCGGCCTCATCAATCACGACCTCTTCCTGTCGAACGTCGAGGTGCAGCAGGTGATCAAGCGCGCGGTGGCGCGGGCGGACGGACGGTGAGAGACGTCCGGGACTCCAGGACCCGATGATCGGCTGCATCGATGAATCCGGCAGCCCTGCCGATAATTCTCGACGTCATCCCGGGGCTCGACGAAGTCGAGAACCCGGGATCCATAACCGCTGACGCTTCAGAAGAACTCGGAACGCAACCCGCCTGATTCTGCATCGTCAGCGGCTATGGATCCCGGGTTCCGCTGCGCGGCCCAGGGATGACGATGGAGGGTGTCAAGACCATCGAGAAAGCCGGGCTGACTCCGAGCGTCATGACGGGCGCGAGACACTTCACGGCGTCCCCTACCGCGGATCCACCCCCTGGTGCGGCCGCGGCGCGCCGCCGTGGTGGTCGGTGAAGCTCGACCGCTCGCCGGTCTCCTTGGCGCGCTGGACGCGCATCCGCTGCCAGATCAGGAACAGGATGACCAGCGCGAAGGTGGTGAAGGCGAGCATGTAGATCAGGCCGGAATCGCCCATGGCCGTTGCCTCCGTGAGACGCCCTCGAACGGGCGCGGGTTGACGGGCGCACGGGCGAGAGACCGCCGTCGCACGTGTCAGTCCAACTCCGCGAGACCTGGATTCCGCCGATGCGGCAAATCGTCATGAGATGAGCGACAATCCGCGGGCGATGCCGGCCCCTGGAACTACATTCCGATCGCAGGCAATCGATTGGCGTCATCGCCCCGAAAGATGCAGGAAGGCCCCGGCTCCTCTCGGAACCGGGGCCTTTTCGGTGTTTCACGCGGAGGCCGGCCTCACGGCGCCTTCGGCATCGGCCCTCCGGCGAGCTCGGGGTAGTCCTTGAGCATCTGCGCACCGTTGAGGGGCTTGGCCAGGCCCTGGTGGCAGGTGGTGCAATTGGCCTTCGGCGGATCGCCCTCCGGCCCGAGCCGGGCCTCCGGCAGCACCGGCGTCAGCGGCTCGATGAAGTTGCCGTTGATGTCGCGCACCATCCGGATGCCGTGCCAGGCGGTGACGCGCTTCGGCGTGCTCTCCTCCCAGGAGGAGAAGGCGCGGCTGTTATGGCAGTAGGTGCAGTTGACGCCCAAGCCCTCCGCCATGTGGATCATCAGGGCGTAGGTCCGCTCGGTGGTCTGGAGCGGCTTCGAGGGGCTGGTCGGCAGGGCGGTCTTCGCCGCGACCCGCACGGCGTTCTGGTCGATGTCCTTGTCGCCGAGCAGCTCCTTGTAGGGATCGTAGTTCAGCGAGGTCAGGCCGGCCTCCGGCGCCGGGTGGTTCTGGCCGCCGTCGCGCGCCGCGAAGCCTTGCGCGTGGGGAGGGCCGGGATTGTTGTGCCAGACCGCCTGCGGCACCGGGTTGCCGCGGTGGCAGGTGTAGCAGGTCACGCCGGTCTCGCCGACGTGGTTCTTCCAGTCGGCGTTGATGTGCCGGACCATCCGGAGCATCGAGCGCGCCACGGTCTTCGCGTAGACGCTGTCGTCCGCCATGTTCTCGACGTTGTGGCAATAGGCGCAGCCCTGCTCGGGGGCGACCCACTCGGTGATCGAGGCCATCACGCGGTTGAACTGGTCGGTCGAGAGGTCGGTCAGCACCTTCACGTTCTGATAGGTCTGCGTCGCCGGCTCGCCGCCGGGCGGGACGGGGTCCTGCGGCGCGGGCGCGGCCTGGGCCTCGATCTGGGCGGCCAGGGTGCGGGGATTCTGCACCTGCACCATGCCGGTCCCGCGGAATCCCGTCTGTTCGGAGCGGACCGGGGGCCGGGTCCAGCCCGCGGTGCCGAACATCGCCCCGGTGAGCAGCACCGCCACCACGACGCCGAGGAGTTGGAGCGCTAATCTCATGGCGTGCCTCCCGGGTTGGCGAGCGGATCCACCACCGGGCCGTAGATCTGCGGGTAGTGCGGCGCGACGCCGTGCTTGACCGCCCAGAGGTACCAGTTGTCGACGACGGTGCCGGTGAGCAGGATGCCGATGCCGCCGGTCAGGGTCGTCAGGAAGGCGAACCACCACAGCCAGCGATGGACCGATTCCATCGTGGCGTTGAAGCCCATGGTCCAGCGCCAGAACAGGGCGGCGCGCTCGGTCGCGGTGCCGCGATCGACGATCTGCTCGATCTCGCGCTCGCCGCCGTAGCGGCTGACCGCCAGGATGGTGGCGCCGTGCATGGCGAACAGCATCGTCGATCCGTACAGGAAGACGATCGAGAGCATGTGGAACGGGTTGTAGAACAGGTTGCCGTAGCGCAGCGAGAACGCCGCGGTCCAGTCGAGGTGCGGGAAGATCCCGAACGGCACCGCCTCGCTCCAGCTCCCCATCAGGATCGGCCGTATGAAGCCGAGCACCAGGTAAAGCCAGATCGCGGAGGCGAAGGCCCAGGGCACGTGGTAGCCGAGGCCGAGAGCCCGGGCGCGCCGGAACAACCGTACCCACCAGAGCAGGATCGAGGCGGTGAGGAAGAAGCCGGCGAGCAGCCACCAGCCGCCCTCGGCGAGCGGCGGCAGGATCTTGAGCCCGTATTCCGGTCGGGGCGGCTCGAGGGCGAGCCAGGGCAGCTGGCGGATGAACTGGACCGGATCCCAGTTCACCGAGGCCCACATGTTGAGGCCGATGATCTCGAAGGCGATGAACCCGCTCGCGAGCGACAGCGTGCCGAGGGTGCCGAGATAGATCGGCCCGATCTGCGCGTTGCCGACGAGGCCGGCGAGATAGTTGAAGCCGCCCTTGCCGACGCGGTTCTCGATCTCCGGGATCTCGACGCCGGCCTCCGGGTGGAGCGGGTGGACCTGCACCTGCGTGTAGATGTTCTGGTAATACCCCATGGCGGCGGATGCCTTCTGAAGGGTGATGTCGCGGGGAGGCAGACGGGACTCAGCGCCAGATCGGCAGGCTCAGCCACCAGCCCCACCATTCGGGCCAGCCGCGGGTCCAGAACGGACCGCTGATGACGATGCAGACCGCGCTCCAGAACCCGGCCGAGAGGGCGAGGAACAGGCCGAGCCGGTGGATGCCGATCGTGCCGATCGAGTAGCCGATCGTGTCGCGGAAGAAGGTGTCCTCGTGCTCCGGCGTCTTGACCACCTCGCCCTTCGGCGGATTGGTCGAGGACAGGATCAGGGAGCCGTGCAGCGACAGCGCGAAGGTCGTCGTGAAGAAGAACGTCACGCCGAGCATGTGCGCCGGGTTGTAGTGGAAGTGGAGATACTGGTAGCCGACGTTCGACACCCAGTCGAGGTGGCTGAGGATCCCGTAGGGAAAGCCGTGGCCCCAGGCACCCATCAGCATGGGCCGGACCACCACCAGCGTGACGTAGGCGAAGATCGCGACCGAGAAGGCGAAGGGGACGTGGTAGCCGATGCCGAGCTTGCGGCAGATCTCGACCTCGCGCAGGGCCCAGGAGCCGAAGGAGCCGATGGCGCAGAAGGTGATGATCTGCCACAGGCCGCCCTCGCGCAAGGGCGCGAGCGCCAGCCCGTATTTGAGGTCGGGCGGCGCGATGTTGATCTGCCAGACGTTCCAGGTCGGGCCGAGCGCCGCGCCCCAGACGATCAGGCCGGTGCCGAGCAGGGTGAAGAACAGGCCCGTCACCCCAAAGAAGCCGACGTAGAACGGGCCGACCCAGAAGTCGAACAGGTCGCCGCCGAGCAGAGTGCCGCCGCGGACCCGGTATTTGCGCTCGAAATTCAGCATGGCCATGGGCGCGGCCCTCCCCGTCCGCGAAAGCGTGGTGGCCGCGGGCGGGGCGTGACGCCCGTCCGCGGTGCGAGGGCGCCCTCACGCGAGGGCGCGGATCCGCCGGCCGCTCAGGTCGGCAGGACGAGGCTGTAGGGGATCGCTTCCGCCTTCTTCACCGCCGGGCCTTCCAGCCAGTTGAACCGGTTGGTGCTGAGCAGGATGAAGTGGATCAGGATCGCGAGCACGAACAGGAAGGTGGCAAGCGCCACCAGCGTGCGGCGCGGGTCGAACAGAAGCCAGACCTTGTGCATGGCGGAAGTCCTCGCCTTAGGAAATGAAGGGCAGGATGCCGTGGGCGGCGACCTTCACGCCGTCCTCGAGCGCGGAATAGCCGTTCGGCCCGGGCAGCCAGGGCCGCCACAGCCAGACGAGGAAGTGCGCGACGACCGCGATCGCCGTGAAGATGATGAAGCTGGTGACGAAGATTCCGTGGAACTCCTTCGCCTCCTCTTCGGTGAGTCCTGACAGTACGCTGGGTTTGTCCATGCCGTTGGCCATTGCCGAACCTCCGGATGCGGATCCACGCGGGGGCTCCCGCGCGGGGTTGCCCGGCCGCGATGGACGGGCGGTCTCTCCGCCGCGCATGATGGCGGCGGAAACTCGGTCCCGAGGGAGCTGGCCCGGATCGGGGGCCCGGCTCCGGGGGCTCTCATCCCATGAAGGCGAAGGGGATCGCCGAGAGCGCCATCACCCGCGCCTCGCCGAAGACCGAGCGCCGCGGCCCGAGGGCGGCGGGCCCCGGGCGCAGGCGCTGCAGCAAGGCGGCGACCAGGAAGACCGGGTAGGTCGCCGCCAGGATGGCCCGGAACTGGACCGCTTCCGAACGGGACCGCGAAACCGTGACGAACGGACGGGACATGGTCTCGGCTCTCCTCCCTCACCCGCGGGGATCCGCGAGGCGTCTCGATGGCCGGCGCGGCGGGGGCCGCGCCGGATGGGTGTCGGCGCTCAGGCCGCCGCGAGCGCGGCGCGGGCCCGCTCGACGCAAGGGCCGGTCACGCGCTCGGACCCGGCCCGGGTCGCCTCGCGCTCGGCGGCGTCGCGCAGGCGCTTGGCGAAGGAGATCCGCACCAGGACCGGGCTCGCCTCGACCGAGGCGTCGAGGCGCAGGCGCGCCTCGTCGTCCCAGGGCAGCGTCCGATGCGGGCGGGCGGGCGTCGCCTCGACGGCGTCCATGTCCCGCGACAGCGGCAGGATGTGGAAGAGCGCGTCGAACAGCGCGTTGCAGACCTCCTGCACGAGGTAGGTCGCGCCCGAGTAGCCCATGAACGGCGTGCCGGTGTGGCGCCGCACCACCGCGCCGGGGAACGAGGCCGGGACGAACACCGCTCGTCCCCCGCACTCGGCGAGGTAGAGGCGCTCGTTGTAGGAGCCGAACAAAACGAGCGGCGGCGTCTCGCGGATGGCCTTTCGGACCGCCGCGTTGTCGGGCTTGGCGCCGGCCTTGCGCGAGACCGCGAACCGGCACGGCAGGCCCATCTCGTCCTCGAGGAAGTGGCGCAGGCCCCGCGCGTAGGTGTCGGTCGCCACCACCCCGAAGCTCGCCGAGGCGAAGAAGTCCTGCGTCACCGAGCGCCAGAGGTCCCATAGGGGCTTCAGCGTCGTGTGCTTCTCGCGCTCGATGAACGGCTCGGGATCGACTCCCAAAATCTCGCCGAGCGCGCGCAGGAACTTCGTCGTGCTGTGCACGCCGATCGGCGCCTGGAGGTAGGGCCGGTCGAGGGCCTCGCAGAGGAGCCGCCCGAACTCGCGGTAGAGGCAGATATTGGCGTCGGCCTGAACCAGGCGCGGGATGTCGGCGAGATGCGTGCCGAGGGGGAAGACCAGGTTCACCTCGGCGCCGATGCCCTCGACGAGGCGCCGGATCTCGGCGAGGTCGGAGGGCATGTTGAAGGTGCCGTAGGCCGGGCCGATCAGGTTGACCCGCGGCTTGACCCCGGGCGCGCGCACGGGCCGCGGCGGGATCACGCCTTTCTTGGCCGCCTTCTTCGCCCCGTATTCGTGCCAGAGCCAGGACATCGCCCGGTCGGCCGCCTGCCACTGGTCCTCGTCGATGGTGCGGGGCAGGAAGCGCTGGAGGTTGGTGCCCTCCGGCGTCACGCCGCCGCCGATCATCTCGGCGATCGAGCCGGTGACGACGACGCTGGGCTGCGTCGGGTCGAGCGTCGCGTGGGCGCGGCGCATCGCGCCTTCGGTGCCGTGGCGGCCGAGTTCCTCTTCCGCCAGCCCCGTGACGACGATCGGGAGTTCGTGCGGCGGCAGCGCGTCGGTGTAGTGCAGCACCGAGGTGACCGGCAGGTTCTCGCAGCCGACAGGGCCGTCGATGACGACCTGGAGCCCCTTCACCGCGGTGAAGACGTAGACGGCGCCCCAGTAGCCGCCGGCGCGGTCGTGATCGAGGACGAGCATCAGATCGTCTCCCCGATGGGTTTCTCGGGCGCGGCGCGCTTCGGGGCGGCGCGCTTCTGCGGCACGTCCTCCCAGATCCCGGCGGCGTGGCCGGTGCCGACGCCGGCGAAGAACGAGCGCATCGCGTCGAAGCGCTCGCGCTGCCCCATGGCGCCGTTGACCACCTGGGCGAGCGACCCGGCGCCGGCGACGCCCATCAGAGGGCGGGCCGAGATCAGGTTGGTGAAGTAGAGCGCGGGAATCGCCCGCTCCTTGGCCTTCTGCACCACCGGCGTCGTGCCGACGGCGAGGTCGGGCCGGAACTCCTCGACCGCCGCGAGGTCCTGCTCCAGGGAGGCGCGGAACTGCACGCGGCAGCCGCGCGCCTCGAGCCAGTCGCGATCGGCCGCGGAATGGGACGTGCGCGGGCAGGCGGTGCCGACGTAAGGAACCTCGGCGCCGCTCTCGACGAGGAGGCGGGCCACCAGCAGTTCCGAGCCCTCGTAGCCGGTGAGCGTGATCCGGCCGCGGATCGGGTTCGCCGACAGGGCGCCGCGGATCGCCGGCAGGAACCGGTTCTTGGCCGCCGCGACCGCGGACGGGGCGACGCCGCAGGCCTGCCCGATCGCGTCGAGCCAGGCGGCGGTGCCGTCGTGACCGACCGGGGCGGAGGCGACCGCCGGGCGGCCCGCCGCCTCGAACTCGCGCAAGGACGCGGTGTAGAACGGGTGGATCGCCGCCACCGCCGCGCAGTCGAGGGCGGCGTAGAGCTCGCGCCATTCCCGCGTCGGGACGACCGGGCCGGCGGCGAGGCCCAGCGGTTCGAGCAACGCGCCGATCTGCATCGGATCGGCCGGGAACATCTCGCCGAGGAGCGCCACGGTCGGGCGTCCGTCCCGGGGCTGGCGCGGCGCCGCGACGGGGCCGTGCTCGGCCTCGGCCCGCGCGACCTTCAGCATCGCGCCGGCGAGCACGTCCTTGGCCTCGGCGTGGGTCGGCACGCCGAAGCCCGGCACGTCGATGCCGATGATCCGCACCCCGTCGATCTCCCGCGGCAGGAGCCGCAGCGGCACGCCCGACGCCGTGGGCACGCACAGGTTGATGACCACGACCGCGTCGTGCAGCGCCGGATCGGCGGTGGCGTGGACCGCGTCGCGGATGTCCTCGAACAGCTTGCCGGTGACGAGCGTCTCGGAGTTGAACGGCACGTAGCCGACGGTCCGCCGCGCGCCGTAGAAATGCGACGTGAAGGTGAGGCCGTAGACGCAGCAGGCCGAGCCCGACAGGATCGTGGCGGTGCGGCGCATGCGCAGGCCCACCCGCAGCGAGCCGAAGGCCGGGCACATGCTCTGCGGCTGGTCGTGCGGGCCGACAGGATAGTCGCGCTTCAAAGCCTCCAGGGTCTCGCCCATGCCGGCGGCCTCCGCTGCCTGGCGCATCGTCTCCTTGCCGGAATGGCAGCCGAGCCCGTCCTGGCGCGTCGCCGCGAGGTTGACCGGAGTCTCGACGGGTGTTCGGGCCCGCAAGGCCGCGAGATCGAGGGAGGCGCCCATGGTCAGACCGCCTCGTAGACGACTTCGAGGGACGGCTTCTGCACGACCGGACGGCCGCGCATGTCCTCGTCGCTCGCCGGGTCCAGCACCACGCCGCGCCCGACCGCCTCGCCCTTGAACAGGCCGAGGAGCGCATCCTGCGAGAGCGGCTTCGGCTGGTGCGGCAGGGCCGTACCGATATTGTCGGCGAGCTCGGCGAAGAGCGCGCCCCAGCGCCCGTCCGGCCGGCCGATGATCTCGTAGTTGGCGCTCTTCTTGCGGATGTCGTCGTCGGCGGGGATCGAGGCGAGGACCGGGATGCCGGCGGCTTCAGCGAAGGCCTGCGCCTCCCCGGTGCCGTCGTCCTTGTTGATGACGAGGCCGCCGACGCCGACATTGCCGCCGAGCTTGCGGAAATACTCCACCGCCGAGCAGACGTTGTTGGCGACGTAGAGCGATTGCAGGTCGTTCGAGCCGACGACGATGACCTTCTGGCACATGTCGCGGGCGATCGGCAGGCCGAAGCCGCCGCAGACCACGTCGCCGAGGAAGTCGAGCAGGACGTAGTCGAAGCCCCATTCGTGGAAGCCGAGCTTCTCGAGCAGCTCGAAGCCGTGGATGATGCCGCGCCCGCCGCAGCCGCGGCCGACCTCGGGCCCGCCGAGCTCCATCGCGAACACGCCGTCGCGCTTGAAGCAGACGTCGCCGATCGCCACCGATTCTCCGGCGAGCTTGCGCTTGGTCGAGGTCTCGATGATCGTCGGGCAGGCCCGGCCGCCGAACAGCAGCGAGGTCGTGTCGCTCTTCGGGTCGCAGCCGATCAGCAGCACCCGCTTGCCCTGCTGCGCCAGCATGTAGGACAGGTTGGCGAGCGTGAAGCTCTTGCCGATGCCGCCCTTGCCGTAGATCGCGATCACTTGCGTCTCGCGGGTCGTGGAGGTGGAAACCGGATCCGGCGGGATCGCGGCCTCGGCGCGCAGAAGGGTGGCGGAGGCCTGGAGAGCGGCGCCGTTGAGGACTGCGTTCATGAGCGGGCGCTCCAATCGAGGACCATCTTGAGGCAGGCGGGATCGCCGAAGGCGGTGCGGTAGGCGCTCTCTGCCTCCGCCGCCGGGCGGCGGTGGGTGACGAGGCCGTCGAGGGACAGGGCGCCGCTGCCGGCGAGCGCCGCGACGGCGTCGAGGTCGCCGGGCTGCCACTGCGCCGCGACGCGGATGCGCGCCTCGCGCAGGAAGGCGGGCGGAAAGGCGAAGGAGAGCGGCGCCTCGTAGAAGCCGGCCAGCACCACCTCGCCGCCCGGCGCGAGCCGGGCGATCAGCGTGTCGAGGAGGCCGGCATCGCCGCTCGCGTCGATGATGCGGGTGTAACGCGTCTCGTCCTGCGCCGGATCGATCACCGTGTAATCCCCGGCGCCGTCGCGGCGGGCGGGATCGCGCTCCCACACCACCAAGTCGAGGCCGTCGATCCGCGCGAGGCGGGCCAGCAGGCGCCCGAGGGTGCCGTGGCCGACGATGAGCTGGCGCCCGGAGCCTGCGCTGCCGGCCAGCGCGTGGCGGGCGGTGGCGGCGAGCGCCAGCAGGATGCCTTGTGCGCCGAGCGTCCCGGGGATCGGCCGCAGCCGGCTGCCGGCGGAGACGAGGTGGGAGGCCGCGCCCCCGAACAGCCCGCGGACCGGCCCGAAGCAGCGCGCGCCCGGCACGAACACCGTCTCGCCGATGCGGCGGCCGGATTCGGGGCCGGCCTCGACCACGCGGCCGACGGATTCGTAGCCCGGGACCAGCGGGTAGCCCATGCCGGGGAAGTCCGGCATCCGGCCCGACCAGAGCAGGCGCTCGGTGCCGGTGCTGATGCCGCTCCAGGCGACCTCGACGGTCGCGTCGGCGGGTCCGGGTGCGTCGAGAGCGAGCCAGGCGAGGCCGAGCCGTTCGGGACGGTCGAGGATCACGGCCTGCGCGTGCATGCGGTACGGCCCCCTCTCGCGAAAATCGGCCGCTTCGCGCGGCATTCGTCATCTTAGATGGACAACAACGTGCGTCAAGTTTGCTTTACACTTTTGAGACGGATGATCCGTCAGGGGCTGTCGCGACGAGCAGGCGGACCAGCATCGGGCGCCGCGTCCGGCGTTCGCGCACCCGCGCGAAACCGGCAGTTTCGAGCATCGCCGTGAGTTCGGCGGCCGTTCTCGGCCGGCCGCTGCCCATGGCGAGGAGGTAGAAGCCGAAATAGGCGTCGCCGACCGGCTCGGCGCCGGGGGTGCCGGCTATCGGCTCGGCGAGGAGCAGCGTGCCGCCGGGCGGCAGGGCCGCGCGAGCCGCCTTGAGGAGCGCGAGGGCGGGCCCGTCGTCGTGGTCGTGCACGACCCGCACCAGCGACACCGCGTCGGCTCCCGGCGGCAGCCCATCGTGAAAGCTGCCGCCGCTCGCCGTGGCGCGCCCCGAGAGTCCTTCCGCAGCGAAGCGGCGCCCGGCGCGGGCCGCGACCGGCGGCAGGTCGAACAGGGTGACGCGCAGGGACGGGGCGCTCCGCGCCGCCTCGATCGCGAAGGCGCCCTCGCCGCCGCCGACATCGAGGAGATGGGCGTGAGGGCCGAGCGGATAGGCCTCGAGGATGTCGCGGGCGACGAGGGCCTGCGAGGCGCCCATCAGCGCGCCGTAGGGGGCGACCGCGTCCTCGTCGATCCCGGCCGGATCGTCGGTGCCCGCATAGGCCCAGTAGCCGGAGAGCCGCGTGGGTCCGCCGGTGCCGCGCAGCAGCGCCACGGGATCGCGCAGGTCGTCGTAGAGCATGGCGTGGTGGGCGACCATCGCGGCGACGGACGGGTTGCCGAGGAGCGCCGCGCCGAGATCACCCAGGGCGAAGCGCCCGTCGCGCAGGGCCGTCAGGAGACCGAGGGAGGCGGCGGCGCGCAAGAGGCACAGCGCCCGGTCCGGCGGCAGGTCGAGGCGGCGGGCCAGGTCCTCGGGCGCGAGCGGGCCGTCGGCGAGGATCCGGAACAGGTCGAGGCGCAGGGATGCGGCGAGCACCTGCGCGTAGACGAAGCCGGCGCAGAGATCGAACAGGGTCCGGGCGTTGCGCTGCGCGATCCCACGGGTGGGCGGGAAGGCGGCGGCGAAACGCTGGAAGCGGGGGCTGGCGATCAGGCGGTGGCGCCAGGCGAGGTAGCGCTCGTGCCAGGGGGGGGAGACAACCGGGGTTGCCGGAAGGGCGTGCGGGCCGGGGCTCATACCCCTCCCCCCTCTGCGGGGGAGGGTGGCGAGCGAAGCGAGCCGGGAGAGGGGAATACGCTTCCGGAGAGGTCGCGCGCGTCATGAGGGGCGCCCTCTGGATCAGCGTCGCGCTGCCCCTCTCCCGCCCGGCTCCGCCGGGCACCCTCCCCCGCGGAGGGGGGAGGGTTCAGGGCGCGCGAGCCCATCCAGGCGGAGGCACGTCCGGCCATCGCGCTCACGCCACCACCAGGCTCTGCGCCAGCCGCGCCGGCAGGAAGAGCCGGGTCTGGGCCAGGATCTCCTCGCGCAGGGCCGCGACGCCGGGGCAGTCGGGGATCACCGCCATCGCCTCGTGGGCGAGGTCGGAGAGGCGGCGAAGCGCCCCGTCCATGCCGAGCAAGGCCGCCGCGTTCGGCCGCCCGAGGGTGACGTCGCGCCCGACCGGCTTGCCGATCTCCTCCTGGCGGCAGGCGACGTCGCGCAGGTCGTCGGCGACCTGGTAGGCCTCGCCGAGATACTCGCCGAGCAGCCGCCAGCCCCTCGCCTCGGCCCCGGCGGCGGCGGCGCCCGTCACCGTCGAGGCGGCGAAGAGTGCGCCGGTCTTGGCCTGCTGGTAGACCGAGAGCCCGACCTGCGGCTCGGATTCCCAGGCCTGGCCCGCCACGATGCCGGCGGGCGAGCCCACCGCCCGGGCCACCAGCCCGACCAGGGCCGCGAGCCGCGTCGGGGTCCGCGCGGCGCCGCGGGCCAGCGTCTCGAAGGCGAGCACGATCAGGGCGTCGCCGGTGAGAAGCGCCACCGGCTCGCCATAGGCGACGTGGACCGTCGGCTTCTGGCGCCGGAGCGCCGCGTCGTCGAAGCAGGGCAGGTCGTCGTGGACCAGCGAGGCGCAGTGCAGGAGCTCGATGGCGGCCGCCGCTGCGTCCGAGGCGGCCGGGTCGTCGTCGCCGCAGGCGCGGGCCACCGCGAGGCAGAGGCGGGGCCGGATCCGGTGCCCGCCCGGGAAGACCGCGTAGCGGATCGCCTCCGCCAGGCGCGGCGGCGCGCCCGGCGCCTCCGCGTAGGACACGGCCATGTCGAGCGCCCGCTCGATACGCCGCCCGTGGTCCACGGCTCCCGTCGCTCCGATTCCCGCGATCATGACGTCTCTCCCGGATGTCATTTCGTTTGAACATCTCAGACTGTCAATTTAGATTGACACTGTTGCCGCGGGAGATCAACGGCGTGGCGGACGAACGCGTGGTGGTGATCGGGGCGGGGATCGGCGGGCTCACCGCCGCCCTGACGCTCGCCGCCGCCGGACTGCCGGTGACGCTGGTCGAGAAGGAGCGTGCGCCCGGCGGCAAGATGCGCCGGGTCCCGGCCGGGCCGCTCGCGGTCGAGGCCGGTCCCACCGTCTTCACCATGCGCTGGGTCTTCGAGGAAATTTTTTCGGAGTGCGGCGCCGAGCTCGCCTCCCGCGTCGCCCTCGCGCCTGCGTCGGTGCTCGCCCGCCACGCCTGGAGCGGGAGCGAGCGCCTCGACCTCTTCGCCGATCCGGCCCGCTCCGAGGCGGCGATCGCCGATTTCGCCGGCCCGCGCGAGGCGGAGGGCTTTCGGCGCTTTCGCGAGCGGGCCGCGGAGATCTACCGCACCCTGGAAGGCCCGTTCATCCGCGGCCAGCGGCCGAGCCCGGTCGACCTCGCGATGCGGGCCGGGCCGCGGGGCCTGGGCGGGCTGATGCGGATCCAGCCCTTCACCACGCTCTGGGCCGCGCTGGGCGAGCATTTTCGCGATTCCCGCCTGCGCCAGCTCTTCGGCCGCTACGCCACCTATTGCGGCTCCTCGCCCTACTCCGCCCCCGCGACGCTGATGCTCGTCGCCCATGTCGAGATGGAGGGGGTCTGGACCGTCGCGGGCGGGTTGTCGCGGCTGGCGAGCGCCGTCGCGGATCTCGCCGCCGAGCGCGGGGCGGCGTTGCGCTACGGCGTCGCCGCCACCGACATCGTCGTCGAAGGCGGGCGCGTGACCGGCGTCGCCCTCGACACCGGCGAGCGGCTGCCGGCCACCCGCGTGGTGGCGAATGCCGACGCGGCGGCGCTCGCCACCGGGCTGTTCGGGAAGGAACCGGCCCGGGCGGTCGATCCGGTGCCCGCGGGCGAGCGCTCGCTCTCGGCCGTGACCTTCGCGGTGGCGGGCCGGCCTGCGGGCTTCGACCTCGTGCGCCACAACGTGTTCTTCTCGCCCGACTACGCGGCCGAGTTCGCCGACCTGACCCGGGCCGGCCGCCTGCCCCGGGACCCCACCGTCTATGTCTGCGCGCAGGACCGCCACGACGAGGCGGTGCCGTCGCAGTCGCCGGAAGCCCTGCTCTGCCTCGTCAACGCGCCCGCCCGCGGCGCCGCCTTTTCCTCCGAGGAGATCGCCCGATGCCACGACACGATGAGCCGGCGGCTCTCCGCCTGCGGCCTGACGATCGCCGAGACGGCGCGGACGACCACGACGCCGGCGGAGTTCGAGACGCTGTTTCCGGCGACGGGCGGGGCGCTCTACGGCCGGGCCTCGCACGGCTGGATGGCGTCGTTCCGCCGCCCGGGGGCGCGCACGCGGCTGCCGGGGCTGTATCTCGCGGGGGGCAGCGTCCATCCGGGACCGGGCGTGCCGATGGCGGCGCAATCGGGCCGGCTCGCGGCGGCGAGTGTCCTCCAGGATCTCGGGCTCAAGGACCTCGGTTCGACCCGAGCGTTCCGCCCGGCGGCTATGCCTGGTGGTACGTCGACGGCGTCAGCGACGACGGGCAGCACGGGATCACCGTGATCGCGTTCCTCGGCAGCGTGTTCTCGCCCTACTACGCCTGGAGCGGGCGCGGCGACCCGATCAACCACTCGGCCGTCAACGTGGTGCTGTACGGCCGGCCCAAGGCCTGGGCGATGACCGAGCGCGGCCGCGCCAGCGTCGCGCGCGATGCGACCTCGCTGGCCATCGGCCCGAGCGCGATGGAGTGGGACGGCACGGTGCTGACCATCCGGGTCGACGAGGTGACGAGCCCCCTGCCCTCGCGGCTCTCCGGCACCATCCGGGTGCGGCCGGCCGGGATCACGCCGGGCCCCTTCACCCTCGACGCGGAGGGGCGCCACCGCTGGTGGCCGCTCGCGCCGTCCTCGCGGATCGAGGTGGCGCTCGACAGGCCGTCCCTGCGCTGGAACGGCCACGCCTATTTCGACACCAACGACGGCGACGTGCCCCTCGAGGACTCGTTCCGGAGCTGGACCTGGTCGCGCTCGACGCTCCGGCACGGCGCGGCGATCCTCTACGACGTCGAGCGCCGCGACGGCACTCGACAGGACCTGTCGCTGCGCTTCGATCCCGACGGCACCCCGCGCCCGATCGAGCCGCCCGGTCCGGCCGCCCTGCCGCCGACGCTCTGGCGCCTGCCCCGCGCCACCCGCAGCGACGACGGCCGGGCTTCCGTGGTGCGGAAGTTCGAGGACGCGCCGTTCTACTCCCGCTCGCTGCTCTCGGCGCGGATCTGCGGCGAGGCGGTGCGGCCGGTGCACGAGGCTCTCGACCTCGACCGGTTCACCAACCCACTGGTGCGCCTGATGCTGCCGTTCCGCATGCCCAGAGCGCTTCGTTGATCCCCCTGCGCGGACCCCGACACCTCGCCACCCCCTCCGGAGACAGTCATGGTCGAGACCGCGAAACTGGAGAAGGCCGAGGCCGAGGGCGGGCGCCTGACGCGGCTCTCCGCCTTCGTCTTCCTGCACACCGAGCACGCGATCTACGCCGCCCTCGGCGTGCTCCTGGCGCTCACCGCCGTGATGGCGCTGGTGGACGCCGCCGGCATGACCCTGAAGGCGGTCACGTCGGTGGGAGCTGCCGCGCAGCTCCTCGACGTGGTCGACCGGCTGCTGTTCCTGCTGATGCTGGTCGAGATCCTGCACACGGTGCGGGTGTCGATGCGCTCGGGCAAGCTGACCTGCGAGCCGTTCCTGATCGTCGGGCTGATCGCCTCGATCCGGCGCGTCCTCGTCCTCACGCTGCAGACCGCCGAGCAGATGCACGAATCGGCCTGGACCCCGCAGAAGGAGGCGCTGTTCCGCGCCTCGATGATCGAGCTCGGGGTGCTCGCCGGGCTGATCCTGGTGATGGTGGTGTCGATCTTCCTGCTCCACCGCGCCCGGGACACCGACGAGCCGGCCGGGAGCGAGTAGCCCGGCTCTCGTCGCGCGGCCGGCGTGCAACCCCCGGCAGCCGCGCGGCATTGATGGGGTTGAGCGTGACACAACCGAGAGGAGGCTCGTGATGGGCTTGCTGTTCTTCCTGGTGTTCGTCTGTCCGTGGATCGTCGTGGCGTTCCTCTCCACCCGCGGTACGCTGATGAAGCCGAAGCCGTACTGAAGCGCGGGAGCACCATCCGATCGCGTTGCGGTGGGATGGCGCTCCAGGTCTTCGATTGGGCCGCATCGCCTGCGACGAACCGGTCTCCGCTTCGTCGGACGATGCTCTCATGGGCACGCCGGCCGTCCCGGGCCGGCGTGCCGCCCACCCGCGGCGCGGCGATTCCCCGTGAGGGCGCGGACGCTTGACATCGCCGCCGCCCGGCCGATGCTCCCCGGGGCGACAGGCGGAGGCGGACACGGCGATGGACTGGGCAGCGGCGGCCTATCGGGCGCGCCGGCTCTTCGCGGCCCGCAGGCGGATGATCCCGGAAGACCGGTCCCTCGCGCTGATCGACGCCTTCGCGGCGCAGGGCACGCTGGATCCGGCCGAGATGCTGCGGCACGGCACGGCGGAGTCCGTCGCGGCGATCCTCGGCCACGTCACCACGGCGGTCCACGGGCGGGGCCACGTGCCGGCGGCGAACGGCTGGTACCGGCGGGAGGGTGCCGCCTTCGTCATCCATCCGGGCTTCGCGATCGCCTGGGCGGGGGCGCGGGCCTGCGAGGCGCCGCCCCGCGCGGGCGCCGGCCGGTGACCCTGCGCGACGATTACGAGGCCGCCGTGCGCGGATTGGCGGAGCACGTCGCCGCCCTGCGCCGCGCCGGCCTGCCGCCCGAGGCCATCGCCCGGGCGGTCCACGCCGAGCGCCGCCGCCTCGCGATCCACTACAAGGACCTGACGCCGGAGCCGTACCGCAGCCGCATCGCCGCGCGGACGATCCGGGTCTACGGCAACCCGGAGGGGCCCTCGATCGCGTTCCTGCGGGCGCAAGGCAAGACCTGGGAGGCGATCATCGCCGGCGCCACGCGTCCGGGCCCTCCCGTCGGCCTCGTGCCGGAGGAGGGGTGACGGGGCGGTCGCGGCGCAGATGCCAGGGAATATCTGGAGTTTTCGCCGAGGTCGATCGTCGATCGAGAGACAGTCTGCGTTCACCGGCCGAACGTCCATCCTCCGTCGTCATCCCGGGGCCGCGCAAGCGGAACCCGGGATCCATAACCGCCGACAGTTCAGGAAGAAGCGGAACGCTGGTCGCCTTGTTCTGTACCGTCAGCGGTCATGGATCCCGGGTTCTCGACTTCGTCGAGCCCCGGGATGACGTGGACGGCGCGACATCTTTCGGAGACCATCGAGCAGGCTCCGGGCGAGGCAAGCTGCGCAACAGCAGGCGCCCCCATCCCGGGCTTCGACGCTCGGCCTGATTATTCCACTCTCCGCAACGATGAAGTGCAAACAGCGCGCATTCTCCGCGCTGCCCGATGGGATCATCGTGCTCCTCGCGGATCGGGACGGCCCCGATCCCCTCTTCAGGGAGCACGGTCATGAAGCTCTACCACCACCCCCTGTCCGGCCACGCCCACCGGGCGCGGCTGTTCCTGTCGCTCCTCGGCGTGCCGCACGAGGCCGTCGAGGTCGATCTCGCGGCAGGCGCGCACAAGGCGCCGGACTTCCTCGCCCTGAACCCGTTCGGGCAGGTGCCGGTGCTCGACGACGACGGCACGGTCGTCGCGGATTCCAACGCGATCCTGGTCTACGTCGCCAGGAAGCTAGGGCGGACCGACTGGCTGCCGGAGGATCCGGCCGGCGCGGCCGCCGTCCAGCGCTGGCTGTCGGTCGCGGCCGGAGAGGTGGCGTACGGCCCCGCCGCCGCGCGGCTCGTCACGGTGTTCGGCGCCGCGTTCGACCCCGAGGAGGTGATCGGCCGGGCCCACACGCTGCTGCGGCGCCTCGAGACCCACCTCGCCGGCCGGGACTGGCTGGTAGGCGAGCGCCCGACCATCGCGGATGTCGCGCTCTACAGCTACGTGGCGCGCGCCCCCGAGGGCAACGTCGACCTGTCGGGCTACAGGCAAGTCGGCGCGTATCTGCGCCGGATCGAGGCCCTGCCGGGCTTCCTGCCCTTCGCCCAGACGCCGGCCGGCCTCACCGCCGCCGCGTGAGGGCGCCCCGGCGCGCCCCGCCGGCGCGCCCACGAGGAGAACGGAACCGAGGAGGACAGCATGAGCGAAGGTCTCACCCTGCCGGCGCTGCCGGTCTGGCATCCGGGCGAGCGGGCGATCCAGGCGCAGGTCGGCGTCGCCGGCCGCATGGAGGAAGTCGGCCGGCGCGTAGTGCGGGACCATATGCCCGCGCAGCACCGCACGTTCTTCGAGACACTTCCCTTCGTCGTCCTCGGCAGCGTCGACGCAAGCGGCGACGCCTGGGCGACGATCCTCGCCGGGGCGCCGGGCTTCCTCGCCGCGCCGGACCCGCGCACCCTCACCCTGGCGGCGCCGGCGGATCCCGCCGACCCGGCGGGCGCGGGCCTGCGGGCCGGCGAGGCGGTGGGGCTGCTGGGCATCGAGCTGCACACCCGCCGCCGCAACCGGCTCAACGGCCTCGTCCGCGCCGCGACCGACGAGGGTTTGACGATCGCGGTCGATCAGAGCTTCGGCAACTGCCCGCAATACATCCAGCAGCGCGACGCGATCGTCGTCCGCGATCCGCGCGCGCCGTTCACCGGGGAGGTCGAGGAGCGCGACGGGCTCGACGCGGAAGCCCGGGCGACGATCGAGGGGGCCGACACCTTCTTCGTCGCCTCCTACGTCGAGCGCGACGAGGACGGTGAGGCTCGCCGGCAGGTCGACGTCTCGCATCGCGGCGGCAAGGCCGGCTTCGTCCGCGTCGCCGCCGACGGCGCGCTGACGATTCCCGACTTCGCCGGCAACCTCTTCTTCGCCACGCTCGGCAACATCCTGGCGAACGGCAAGGCCGGCTTGGTCTTCGCCGATTTCGCGACCGGCGACCTGCTGCAGATGACCGGCGAGGCCGAGGTGATCCTGTCCTCGCCGGAGATCGCCGCCTTCCGGGGCGCCGAGCGGCTCTGGACCTTCCGGCCGCGCCGGGTCGTGCGCCGGCGGGGGGCGCTGCCGCTGCGCTGGCGCTTGCGGGCGGAGGGCTGGTCGCCGAACGCCCTGGCGACCGGCGACTGGCGCGAGGCCGCCGCGCGGCTGCGCGCCGCCGACCTCGCGACGCGGTGGCGCCCGTTCACGGTCACCCGGATCGTCGACGAGAGCCGGACGATCCGCTCCTTCCACCTCCTGCCGGCGGACGGGGCCGGGCTCGTCCCGCACCGGGCCGGGCAGCACCTGCCGATCCGCGTGACGGTGCCCGGCGCGGACAGGCCGGTCCTGCGCACCTACACCCTGTCGGTCGCGCCCTCGGACGGGATCTACCGGATCAGCGTCAAGCGCGACGGCGCGGTGTCCGGCCACCTGCACGACCATCTGCGGGTCGGCGACACGGTCGAGGCGCGGGCGCCGGAGGGCGGCTTCACCCTCGACCCGCGGGCGCCGCGCCCGGCTCTGCTCCTCGCCGGCGGCGTCGGCGTCACGCCGCTGCTGGCGATGCTGCGCCACCTCGTCCACGAGGGCCTGCGCCGCGGCGACGTCCGGCCGGCCACCCTGGTCCTGGCCGCCCGCAACCGGGACGAGATGCCCTTCGGGCGGGAATTGGCCGATCTCGCCGCCGCGTCGGGCGGACGGGTCGGGATCGTGCGGGTGCTGAGCGACCCGGGCGAGGCGGTCGCGGGCGTCGATTACGAGGAAGCGGGCCGGATCGACGGGGCCCTCCTCGCCGGGATCCTGCCGCCCGGAGATGCCGACGTCTATCTGTGCGGCCCGCCCGCCTTCACGCAGGCGCTCTACGACGCCCTGCGCGGCCTGGGCGTCGCCGATGACCGCATCCACGCCGAGGCGTTCGGGCCCTCGGCGCTGGTGCGGAGCGTCCCGGCCGCCGCCGCGCCGGAGCGGCCGCCGGAAGCGGAGGAGCCGGTGGCGGTCGCCTTCCTGGATTCGTCCAAGGAGGCGCGCTGGTCGCCGGGATCCGGGACGCTCCTGGAGCTCGCGGAAGGCCGCGGCCTCGACCCGGATTTCAGCTGCCGGGCCGGCACCTGCGGCACATGCCGGACCCGGCTCCTCGCCGGGACGGTCACCTACCGGCGCGAGCCCACGGCTCCGGTCGCCGCCGACGAGGTCCTGATCTGCTGCGCGGTGCCCGCCGCGGGAAGCGGCCCCGTCCAGCTGGCGCTGTAGGGCGGCGTGCGACGACGCGCGGGCCGCGCCGACGCTCGTCCGCGACACGCATCTCTCCCACGACGGCAGCTACGATCGGCACGGCTTCGCGATGCTGGCGCCGGGCCCCGGCGGCACGGGATCGGCCGCCTATGACGAGGACCGGGACGGGGTCGCCGTGCAGACCTATTCCGAAGCGCTGTCGCGGTTCCGGGAGCCGGCCGCGGCACGTCGCCGGACCGGCCGTCCCGCCGCACGAGGATCCCGTCCCCTACCCGCGATGATGGCGCGGCAGGCCCTCGCGCGCCTCGCCGGGCGGATCGTGCCGGAGGGCGAAGTCTCTCCGGCGTTCGACCGCCGCCGCCTCGCCCCGGCCGACCCCGCGGTCGTCCGCCGGCCGCACCGGCATCCGCGGGACCGGCACCGCGTGACGCCGGCACCGCCGTGACAGCTCGGGCCACCAATCCCTGGCGCGTTCGAGATACCGAACGACGTGCCATCGCCCGGGTGAGCCGGACGCCACCCCCGCCGTGGGACATCGCGTGCGGGTCCGTCCGCCACGTCGTCGAGCAGGATCACCGCGGAGAATCTTCTCGATACGCCGCCGGTTTCGGGTCGATGATCTCCCTGGTGTCGTTCTTTAAAAAGAACAATCTCGTTGACTTGGCGAATGCTTCCGGACACCTTCGGACCATCGGATGCGGCCCCGAATGCGGGCCCGCCCGATCCAAATTCCCACCAGGAGGCTTCCCCGATGGCCTTTCGGCCCTTGCATGACCGCGTGCTGCTGCGCCGCCTCGACACCGAGGCGACCACCAAGGGCGGCATCATCATCCCCGACACCGCGAAGGAGAAGCCGCAGGAGGGCGAGATCGTCGCCGTCGGCCCCGGCCCCCGGGACGACCACGGCACCCCGACGCCCCTCGACGTGAAGGCCGGCGACCGGGTGCTGTTCGGCAAGTGGTCCGGCACCGAGGTCAAGATCGACGGCGAAGACCTCTTGATCCTCAAGGAAGCCGACATCCTCGGCGTGATCGCGGCTTGATCCCCGGACAATCGAGAAGGACGGAAATCCCATGGCTGCCAAGGACGTGAAGTTCTCGTCCGATGCCCGCGAGCGCCTGCTGCGCGGCGTCGACATCCTGGCCGACGCGGTCAAGGTCACGCTCGGCCCGAAGGGCCGCAACGTCGTGATCGAGAAGAGTTTCGGAGCGCCCCGGATCACCAAGGACGGCGTCACCGTCGCCAAGGAGATCGAGCTGGAGGACCGGTTCGAGAATCTCGGCGCCCAGCTCCTGCGCGAGGTCGCCGCGAAGACCAACGACATCGCCGGCGACGGCACCACCACCGCGACCGTGCTGGCCCAGGCCATCGTCAAGGAGGGTGCGAAGGCGGTCGCCGCCAACTTCAATCCCCTCGACCTCAAGCGCGGCATCGACCTCGCGGTGGCGGCGGCGGTGCAGGACCTGGCCGGCCGCGCCCGCAAGGTGACGGCGTCGGACGCCATCGCGCAGGTCGGCACCATCTCGGCCAACGGCGACGCCGAGATCGGCCGGCTGATCGCCCAGGCCGTCGAGAAGGTCGGCAAGGAAGGCGTCATCACGGTCGAGGAGGCGCGCACCGCCGAGACCGAGCTCGACGTGGTCGAGGGCCTGCAATTCGACCGCGGCTACCTCTCGCCGTACTTCGTGACCAACGCCGAGAAGCTGACCGTCGAGCTCGACGAGCCCTATATCCTGATCCACGAGAAGAAGCTCTCGTCGCTCCAGCCGCTGCTGCCGGTGCTGGAGGCCGTGGTCCAGTCGGGCCGGCCGCTCCTCATCATCGCCGAGGACATCGAGGGCGAGGCGCTGGCGACCCTCGTCGTCAACAAGCTGCGCGGCGGCCTGAAGGTCGCGGCCGTCAAGGCGCCGGGCTTCGGCGACCGCCGCAAGGCGATCCTCGAGGACATCGCGATCCTGACCAAGGGCCAGACGATCTCGGAAGAGCTCGGCATCAAGCTCGAGAGCGTGACGCTGGCCGAGCTCGGCCGCGCCAAACGGGTGCGGATCGACAAGGAGAGCACCACGATCGTCGACGGCGCCGGCGAGGCGTCCGAGATCGCCTCCCGCGTCGCCCAGATCAAGGGGCAGATCGAGGAGACCACCTCCGACTACGACCGCGAGAAGCTGCAGGAGCGCCTGGCGAAGCTCGCCGGCGGCGTCGCGGTGCTGCGGGTCGGCGGCGCCACCGAGGTGGAGGTCAAGGAGCGCAAGGACCGGGTCGACGACGCCCTGAACGCCACCCGGGCGGCGATCGAGGAGGGCATCGTGCCGGGCGGCGGCACCGCGCTCTTGCGCGCCCGCGGCGCGGTCGCGGCGCTCCAGGGCGGCAACCCGGACGTGACGGCCGGCATCAAGATCGTCCTGAAGGCGCTCGAAGCGCCGATCCGCCAGATCGCCGCCAATGCCGGGGTCGAGGGCTCGATCGTGGTCGCGAAGGTGGGCGAGAGCGAGTCCGACACCTACGGCTTCGACGCGCAAGGAGAGACCTATCTCGACCTGATCGAGGCGGGCATCGTCGACCCGGTGAAGGTGGTGCGCACGGCGCTCCAGGACGCGGCCTCGGTGGCGGGCCTGCTCGTCACGACGGAAGCGCTCGTCGCCGACCGGCCGAAGGACAAGGCCGCCTCGCCGCCCCCCGCCGTCCCGGACTTCTGACCCTTCGCCGCGCCCCCTCCCCCGGGGGCGCCACCTCCCCGTTCGTCGCGCGAGGACACCTCATGCCGCAACTCCCCGATCCGGCCGTGCCGTTCCATCCCTCCGAACCGAGCCCCGGCCTCGTCGTCGTCGTGCTCTGCGCCGTGCTGATCCTGGCCGCCTTCGCATTCCTGCTGCGCACCGCCTGACGGATCGTTTCGATGAACCCGGTCATCGCCGTCGTCGGCGCCGGCTTCAGCGGCAGCATGGCGGCGCTCCACCTCCTCTCCGCCCTGCCCCGGTCCTGGTCGGTGCTGCTGTGCGAGAGGGCCGGCAGCTTCGGGCGCGGGCTCGCCTACGGCACCGAGGCGCCGGCCCACCTGCTCAACCTGCGCGCGGCCAACATGAGCGCCTATCCCGACCGGCCGGCGCATTTCTCGACCTGGCTCGGCGGAGTGCCGGAGGACGAGCGGGCGGGCGTCGCGGCGACGCCGGCCGGCACCTTCGCGCCCCGCGCGCTCTACGGCCGCTACCTGGGCGAGTTGCTCACGCAGGCGGTCGTGGCCGAGGGCGTGCCGCGGCTCCACCTCGTCCACGACGCGGTCATCGATCTCGTTCCGGTGGCGGGCGGCTACTCCTTGCGCACCGAGGGCGGCGCCTCCTACGCGGTGGCCGGCGTTGTGCTCGCCATGGGTAACCTGACGGGCCCAGGCGCGCCGCCGAGCCGCCACCGGCTCGATCCGTGGCGGCCCGAAAAATTCGGCCGGCTGCACCCGGACCGGCCGGTGCTCGTCGTCGGGACCGGCCTCACCATGGTCGACGCGGTCGCCTCCCTGCGCGGCCGGGGCTTTTCCGGCCGGATCGTCGCCCTGTCGCGGCGCGGCCTCGTGCCGAACGTCCACGCGCCGACGACACCCTGGCCGGTCCCCGATCTCACGGCTGCCGATCTCGGGTCCCTGACCCGGCTGACCCGTCGGATCCGGGCCGAGATCGCTGCGGCGGCGCGGGCCGGGCACGACTGGCGCGACGTAATCGACGCGCTCCGGCCGATCATCGGCTATCTCTGGCGCAGCCTGCCGGCGCCCGAGCGGGCGCGCTTCCTGCGCCATCTGCGGCCGTTCTGGGACGTGCATCGCCACCGCACCGCCCCGCCGGCCGCCGAGGCGATCGCCAGGGAGATCGCCGCCGGCAGCCTCGACGTGCGGGCCGGGCGCATCCTCGCCATCGCGGACGATCCCGGCGAGGCGGTCGTGACGATCCGGCCGCGGGGCGGCGTCACGGACGAGATCCTGGCGGTGCAGGGGATCGTCGACGCCACCGGAATCGGGCGCATCGACGAGACCGACGACCCGCTGCTGCGCCGCCTCATCGTGCGCGGCCTCGCGCGGCCGGACCCGTTCGGGCTCGGCCTCGCGGCCGGCGACGATTACCGCCTGCGCGCCGGGCGGGCGGAGCGGCTCTGGACGCTGGGCCCGCTCCTGCGCGGCACGCTCTGGGAATGCGTGGCGGTGCCGGACATCCGCAGCCAGGCCGCCGAGGTCGCCGCCCTCGTCGCGGCGGAGGTCGCTTGCCTCGACCGCAGGGTCGGACTCCCGGCGTGACGTGGCGGGGAGCCGGAAGCGAATCCGTGCGGGGCGTGTCTCGCGTCTTGGCGACGGCGAGTTCGTGCCGGTTTTAGTGATCACTATTTCATAGCCTTGACCACGACGGTCGGGCATCTTTTAGTGATCGCTATGAAACAGGATGCGAAAGCGCGCGGCGGGCGGCCGTGGAGTTTCGACCGGGACGCCGCGATCGATACTGCGATGCTGCTGTTCTGGCGCCACGGCTACGAGGGGGTCTCGATCGGCGACCTGACGAAGGCGATCGGGATCGCCCCCCCGAGCCTCTACGCCGCCTTCGGCAGCAAGGCGGACCTCTACCGGCGGGCGGTGGAGCGCTACGAAGAGACCCGGGGGCGTCTGGACCTGGCGGCGATCCGCTCGGCGCCGTCGTTGCCGGAGGCGGTGCGCGTGCTGCTCACCGGGGCCGTAGCCGCCGTGACCGAGCGACGGGACGAGAGAGGCTGCATGATCTCGAGCGGCCTCGTCGCCTGTCATCCCGATCACGCCGACCTGGCCCGCGACGCCGCCGCGCGGCGGGAGGCCCTGCGCGGGAGGATCGTGCAGGCCTTGTCTCCTCACGCTCAGGGCGAGCGGTTGGAGAAGCTGGCCCGGCATCTGGCCGCACTCATGCAGGGCCTCTCGATCCAGGCGCGCGACGGCGTGGCGCCGTCGGAGCTCTCCGACATCGTCGAGGAGGTCGTCGCCGGCATCGCGGCGCGCTTGCCGGGGGGTTGAGGGCGCTGCGCGGGACGGCGGTGGGGCGACGCGGATCGAGCCGGGAGCACGGGGACGGACCGGCTTCAACCGCTCCGGTTTCGTCGGAGGCAGGTTGTCGGGAAGCAGGTTTCTCGGGTCGCGCAACCAAGGCTTGATCGCCGACACGGGCATGATCGCGGGCTTCGGCGGGAGGAACGTTGTCGGTCGGCGCGAGCAGGCGGCGATCGGAGCCTGCTGGAAGCCCGGGGCGGTTCGAGCCTGTTCCGATGCCGCTTGACGAACAAGCCGATCCGGCCGCCACCGGCGGGCGGCAGGAGCACCGACCCGGAATGCGCCGGCATGGCGCGTCCGGTTACGGTTTGATGCGCACCAGACCCTTGTCGGCCATCGTCGTGACGAAGGTCGTCACGTCACGGGCGATGGTGGCAGCCTCCGCGTCGTAATCCTGCGCCAGGGCCGCACACAGCGTGCCGAAACCGATGCCGTCCCCGATCCGGTTCCAGATGTCGGTGCCGATGGCGTCCAGGTTGAAATACTTTCCGGATTCCACGTCCATCATCACCAGTTCCCCGTCGATCTCGCTGGTCAGCGGATCGGGGGAACGGGAGAGGCGGGATTCGGGGGTGAGCATGGGGATGTCCGGACGGTAGGTTACCCAACGGAGCCTAGCATCGGCGCGCCGGGCTGGGCCAGCCCGTTGGAGTCCCCCGGATGGCTCAGCGTCAGCCGCGACGGGCTGCGTCCGGTTTCCCGGAAGCCCAGGCGGCGATAGAGGGATCGCGCACGCTGGTTGAGCGGGTCGACGGCGAGCGTCACGATCCTGCCGCCGGCGGCGGCCTGACCGATCAGTGCCGTCAACAGGGCGGTGCCGAAACCCCGGCCGCGAACGGCAGGCGTCAGGCTGATGTCGATGACATGGAGCGCCGCCGGCGCGGCATCGACGTAGAGCCGGCCCACCGGATCGCGGCCGCGCCGGATCAGCAGGAAGGCGGCGGCGGGGAAGCGGCCGATCCAGTCGCGGTGCTGCGCCGCGAATTGCTGGTCGCAGAAGGTCCGCACGAAGCCCGCATCCCAGCCGGTCGCCGCCATCTCGTCCTCGCGGGTCGAGCGGTAGAGGCGATGGAGGAACGGCAGGTCGGCGGGCCGGCACGGCGTGAGCGTGAGCCCCGGGGCGGAGGGCGGCGCGAACCCCGCCGGCGGCGGCGGAAAGGGCGGCAGCGTCGTCATGGACGTGACTCGGCGGACAAGGTGGACTCGACCGGTTCCGCCGCCATGGGCCCGGCGACGGGATCCTCGGCGGCGGAACCGGCCCTCGTGATGAAGCCGGGTGGCGAGACGGGGTGGGACGATCCCGTTCCGCCCCGGACCTTTCCCGATCCGATGTCAGTTCTGAACCGGGAAAGTCCCGATCGCGCAGATGCAGAAGTTGAAGATGACGAAAGGCGACAGGTTGGGGTGTGGCTGCCCGCTGCCAGCGGGTGCCAGTGTCGCCGGATTCATGGGGACCTTGGTCGGACCGGTCATCGCCGGGACGTAGGTGCGAATGTTGTAGTCGTTGTGGTCCACCGGCGAGTTGTAGCGAGGGAAGAGCATCAGCGCCGCGTTGGACGGCGCGGCCAGGCGAGTGGTGTTGCCCTGGGTTTGCAGGTTGTGATTGTGCGACGGAAGCTGGCCCTCGTCCAAGGTGACCGCGGCCTTTCCGGTCTTCTGGTTCACGGGGTTGGGCGCCGTCCCGACGCCGTTCGACCCGAGAACGGCCTGGCCGCGCAGGTCGGGAACCTTGAACGTCTGAAAGCCGTCGCCGCCATAGACGCTGCCGATGACGGCAGCGAGGGCCTGGTATTGCTGCACGTTGTATTGCGTTCCGTCGCACAGCAGCCAGTCAGCCGGCGTGAACGTATACGGGAAAGCGCGGATCTCTCCGACGAAGGCGTCCATGATGATCCCCCTGATTCAGTTCTGTTGCGGGAAGAGGCCGGACAGGCTGATGATGTAGCGGATGGCCGTGCTGGGCATGGTGTTCTCATGCGGCGCCGCGGATCCGACAAAGCCGACCGCGTCGGTGGCCATCGCGATCGTCGCCTGGGTCGATGCGTAGGTGACGTACATGCTGAAGTCGTCGCCGGGATCGGCCAGCATCGCGCCTGCCGGACTGGTCGTCGAAGCGGGCTTCAAGCTCGCCATCAGGGAATGGTCATGGTTCGGCATCTGCGTCAGCGCGATGGTCGCCGTGCTGCTTCCCCCGGTCCCGGCCAAGGCATAGTTCTGGCCGCCGGTGAGTTGGCCCGCGCCCACCGGGATGCGGCCCATGAGATTCGGCAGGCCGAAGGTCGTCCGGCCGTCGCCGCCATAGAGGGTGCCGAGGAGCGTGAAGAGCGCCTGGTTGTTGTTGATCGGCAGCGTGCTGCCGTCGCAGTCATGCCAGTTGGCAGGGGTGACCCGGCCCGCGAACAGGCGAATTTCACCGATGAAAGAATCAACCATCGTCAGGTTCCTGTCTTGAGTTCGCCGGTCACTGGCGGGGCGGATAGATGCCGGAGTTGCAGATGGCGTAGACCTGCACCAGGTAGGGCTGGCGGTTCTCGTGCGCCTGACCTCCGCCCGTCTCGGTGACGGCGAAACTGTTCAGGCCGACATTGTTGTTCTGATTGGAGCCGTAGATCGGCGGCACCGCGGGCGGAGGGGCCGGAACGTTGGGGGGAAGGATAGGCGCCGCGAAATAGGCACCCGAAGCGGAGCCGACCGGGGTCCCTGTCGAGGCCGCGTCCACCATATGGATGTGGGGGGGCATCTGTGCCGCCGTCAGGGTGACCGTTTCCGTGCCGCCCTTGTTGCCGACCTGGGGCGGGAAAGAGTTGGTCGGATCGTAGGCACCGACGATGGTGCAGCCGTTGAGGTTCGGCAGATTGAAACTGACGCTATCGCCGCCGAACCGAACTCCTAGAAGGGAGTATAGAGCTGCATACTGTCTGATATTCATGGCTTGCCCGTTGCAGGGGAGCCACTCCTTCGGAATTTTCGAATAGGGAAAAAGGCGAATCTCGCCAAGAAAGGCGTCCGTCACGATGTTTCTCCTTGCATAAAATCAGGAGGAAGGCGCGATTTTGCCGATTCGCATTAGCCCGCCCCTGATTCAATCGATAATCCAAGAAATATTGCCAAGTCAATAAGGCCATACACACTGCGATTATCATATTTAGAAGATTATCGCTCTAACAAAATTCTTGTTGACTTAAGAAAATAAAATCGAACCATTTAGCCGAGAATCACTTCTGGGTAATGAATCGGCATGATCTGACAAATGCCGGCCATGGCGGCGATGTCGATTCGGAAGGCTTGGCTGTCTGCGAACTTCGCGCTTTGGCGAGCAATGCAGCGGGGAGGCGCGTTGCGCTGCGTCTGCCGGCGGCGGCGACGGCCTGCAGAACAGGCCACGCCGGACGGCGCAGTCCCACCTGCCGTCTCGACCGACCCACCCGGAGTCCGTTCGACTTCGAGGTTCGACTTGCAGGCCGGCATGGAAACCCGCCTCGTCATTTCCGGGCTGCGCAGCGGAAACTGGGATTCGGAACCGCCGGACGTTCAGAGGCAAGCGGAACAGACTTCGCCTCTTTCGACATCACCCGATCGCCTGGATAGCGGGCCCCGGTGCGTGGCATTGCAATGACCAAGATGGTGAGAACCTTGCGATATCTCATGTAATGACCTCTTGACAAATTCTTGAGTCGTCGATTCATAGCAAACACATGCGATATCATGACTATGACAGCCATGCGATCTTGCGTTTAGAGCTTGAACTGTCAGCACTCGACCGAGCGTAATCGCACCATTTTTTAGGATAAGCGAACCTCGATATGATCGATTCAGACAGGAAAATCCACAACGGTCTTCACCATTGCATTCGCGCGCAATTCATGCTCAGTGTCCGGCAGTCCATCAAGCCGGCGAAACTGAGTGGCCGGGCGCATATCGTTAAGGAATGCGTGTGGCCCTCAGCCGAAGATGCCGCCCTGTTCAAGATATGGAGGTTCTTGTGGACGAAGAGAATCGTCAAGATCCGGTGGCAGTATCAGTACCGGGCAAGCGGGCTTGGGCATCTCCCAAGATCGAAGAAGCTTCCATCGAGGCGCTGACACTGACTGGAGGGACCAGCGGCTTAGCGGACACCAGTAGCTCCCGACCCAAAGCCGGCTCGTAACCACAGATGATGCTCCTGAGATGCGGCGGAGATGACGGACTGCCCTTGGACGCCAGGCTCGGACTTGGCCGTCACCCATGGGCGCGCGCGGCCGCGTTGAGAAATTTCGAAATCTGCTTTCAGTCAGAGCGATCAGGCGACGCTTCATCGGGGGGTCGCTCCCCGGAGGGGACGCCGTCTTGCTTCGTCGATGGCCAGTTCCAAAATAGGGCCGAGCTGGCGCAAGCCCTTGGCCTGGACGAGTCCTGCGTGGACGCCGACATCGCCGATCATCTCCTGTCGAAATCGGGTGAGGACGGGCTTGCCCGGTTGAACGGGGATTTCGCCCTTGCCCACTGGCAAGGGGATGCCGAACGGCTGCTGCTGGCCACCGACCCCATGGGGCAGCGCAGCCTGTTCTTCACCCGTGTGGGACGGGGGCTGATCGTTGCTTCGACCGTCGATGCCTTGTTGAGCTGTCCCGGAGTGGACCGCGTCCCGGACCCGGATGTTTTGGTCTACTTCCTGTTGCGGCGGGAGGATCTGGCCGGCACCCGTACCGCCTGGAAGAATATCACGATGCTGCCGCCGGGCCATCTGCTCATCTGGCGCGACGGCAATGTGCAGATCCGGCCCTATTACTCGTTCGTGCCGGCCCGGATCCTGAAATTCCGGGACGACCGGGAGGCGGTCGAGGCTGGCCGTGAGGTTCTGGATCGGGCGGTGGCCCGGCTGCTGCCCAAGGATGGTTGCGTTCTCAGTACCCTGTCGGGTGGATTGGATTCCAGCGCCGTGACGGCGACGGCGGCCAGGCTGCATCACGGCCCGATCCATACCGTCACGATCCGCCACGACCCGACGGCGATACTGCCCGATCTCGGCGGCAAAGGGTTCTACGATGATTGGGAACGGGTTCAGCCCGTCCTCAGCCGATACCCCAACCTGATCGGCCATGCCGTCGATGCGACTTTGTCAGGCCCGGAGGAAGAAGGGGCCGGCGGCCGCTACCTGCCGCGGGACTGGCCGATCCAATGGCTGTTCATGCATGCGTGGATGTTCGGCTCCCTTGAGCGCAAGGCCCATGAACTCGGGGCGTCCGTCGTCCTGACCGGCGTGTTCGGGAATCATACGTTCAGTTACGCGGGCGAGTTCGTGCCGGCCGACCAGCTCAAGAATGGGGATCTGCTGGGATTGATGGCCAACCTGCGCAAGCGGGGCTCCACCTACCAGCCGTATACGTGGGCCGAATTCAAGGGATCGGCACTCGCCCCCTTGCTGTCGGCGGAGATGCGATGCCGCATCCGGCGGTTGCGGGGACGCCCCGTCGATGGATGGCGCTCCTTCACTCCGCTCAATCCACGAAAGCGAGACCAGATCGGCCCGGATTCTCTCGCGGAGGCTTTGCCTTACCGCACCGGTTCGCCCGACCTCGACCGGCAACTCACTGCCCTGGATCATGCCCGCTATCGCAGAGCCCGCCGCACTTACCGCACAGCGCGGTATCCATGGAGCGAGCGCAACCCCTTCTGCGACACGGATCTCATGGCATTCTTCCTGGCCCTGCCCCGAACCCAGTATTTTCGGGACGGTGTCCACCGCAGCATCGCCCGGCGAATTCTCGCCGACCGTCTGCCCGCCTCCATTTCGAACGAGTCGGTGGTCGGCAGGATAGGCGGGGAATGGTTCACCTGGATGAACCGGCGGCGAGACTGGATCGGGTCGGAACTGGAGCGCCTCGAGCGATCCCCCATGGCCCGCGAGATCCTGGATCTGCCCCGCATGCGCGCCCTGTTCGAGGATTGGCCGGCCAGCGTGGAGGAAGCCCAGCGGGGCGACCGACACATCTACCTTCAAAATACCCTGGGCAACGGGCTGCGGGTCGGGCAATTCATCCTGATGCAGGAAGGGCGGAATTGACTCCCGCTTCCAGTATGGCAATCCGAGTTCCTTTCGAGGCCGTGCCGGACCGGGACGGCGGTTTTTTCTTGATCGGCGAGGTCTCTCCCGACGCGCCATTGCTGCAGCGGTTTCCCCAACTGCCGGCGGACCGGGACCTCTTCTGGTCCAACCTGGCTCGGTCGCGCATCCGCGATTACGCGCCGGTCGGACCGATCCTGCCGCTGGAACTGGTGATTTTCCATGTCACGCGCTGCGGATCGACGCTGGTCAGCCGTATGCTCGACTGTCTGGGGAGTTGCCAGATCTATAACGAGCCGCGAGTCATGCTCCGCCTATGCGGGCCGATATGGCATCTCGCCCCTTCCGTCATGCGGCAGGCGGCGCTGGAGGGGATCCTGGCCGGGTTGGGGCAGAAGCTGACAATTCAGGCCACGGCGCTGGTCGTGAAGATGGCTCTTTTCCAGTGGCTAAGCCTTCCCCTGCTGGAGACCTGCCGCCCCGGCCTGCCGAAGCTGATGATCATCCGCGACCCGCTGGAGGTCCTGGTTTCCAACATCCTGGAGCCACCGCATTGGGCCGGGACCAAGGGCTCGCCGACGGCACCGCTGGCCAGCGGCATCGCCCTGTCCACCCAGGCGGGACTGTCCGAGCAGGAGTACGTCGCCCGCTGCCTGGGCAGGGCCATGGCCGCCCTGGCCGACGCGATCGAGGGCGCGCCCGCCGATTGGATCATCATCGACCATGCCGAGCTGCCCGGCGCCATCCACGACCGTCTGCTGCCCCGGCTGGGGATCGTGCCGACGGGGGCAGAGCGGGCGGCCATGGAGGCACAGGCCCGCCTCTATTCCAAGCGCCGGGATGACGCTGCCGTCTATCGTCCCGATACGGATCGCAAACAGGCGGCCGCCACCCCGGAGATGCGCGCGCTCTGCGCCCGCTTCATGGCGGGGCCACATGCGCGCCTGCGGGCCCTCCACACGGCCCAGCCGGGCTAGCGGGATCAGCGGAAGTCAGGGCGCGCGAACCAGGCGACCATCGACCATCGTACCCCCTGGAATATCGGCCTGACCCCGATGCAGGACAGTGGCCGGGACGATCACCGCCTGGCCGCGCGCGCGGCACCTGGAACGGCTGGCCGGTCGCGTTCAGATGCAGATCGCCGCCCTTGCAACCCTCCGGATCGGACAGAAGGACGGAGATCGTCAGCTTGCGCCGGCCCATGGCACCGGCCCCGCCGCGATCGACGTGCCAGCCGTAATGGCCCCCGTCACTGGCGGCATACTCGCCCAGCTGCGGCGTCTGGGGCGGACCGTCCAGGTCGAAGCCGAAATGGTCGGCATTGATCCGCGCCACCGTTCGCGCAAGCCGCTCCCAGAGCCAGCCGGATTCGGCATCCTCCTTCACGAACAGCACGCGCGTGCTGCGGACCTCCACATCAAGTCGCGCCTCGCCGATCTTCGCCTGCTGCCCCCGCATCTGCCCCAGACGTGCTTCAAGCCGGGCGCATTCGTCGGCAGTCAGGAAATCCTGAATGAGATGAAAATGCGCCGGGTAGCTGCGCGGCCGCGATTCGGTTGTGTCCGGCAAGTCCATGGAAGACACCTCGGTCGACATCACAAGGGCATAGCCGTGTCTACCAGCCCTTCGACTTCATCGCACAAGCAGTTCAGCATGTCGAGATTGTCGGGGCGGCGCAAAACTATCACCGGCATCTCGCGCGAGAGGGCAATCGTCCAGTCGAAACCGGCCCGTCCCCGGTTCAGCAGCCGCCCCTCCTTGGCGCGGTACAGGAAATGCTGCAGGAGTGCCGCCGCCTGCATCGGGGTCGTCCGCACGACGTCCGGCGCCGTCAGGGCTGGGGCTCGCCTGAGAATGACCGTCAGCACCAGCGGCAGCGGCGTCTCCCGGAACTGATCCGGGAACGGCCGGTGGAACTTGTCCACGTCCGGCAGGACCCGCAGCGTCTCGGGCGTCTCATCGCCGTGCAGGCGGGCGCTGTCGGCCCACAGCTTGATGGCGGGATATCCCGGATGGACCAGGGCCGGATTCGTCTCGATCACCGCCTGATCGTCGGTCACGAGCCCATGGCCCCGGGCCAGCAGCGCCCGGGCCAGCGTGGATTTGCCGACGCCGGAATTCCCGACCAGCGCCACGGCCCGCACCCCGATGGCGATCACGCAGGCATGCAGCGGCGGACGGTCCCGCAGGTGCAGCAGCCAGGCCATGGCCGGCCCCATCAAGCAGGTATGCATCCCGGCACCGCTCATGTCTGCCGGCACGTCGGCCAGGATGGAGCTGCCGTCGGCGATCAGGAAGCGCGCCCCCGTTCCGGACAGCCACAGGCCGCTGCCATCCTGATAGACGGTCAATCCCCGGCTCTCCCCCAGCACGGGCAGATCAGGCGTGCGCACCACCCCGAAACGGATGGTTACATCGACGGGACGGTCCTCGTCCGGCTCCGGCCGCAACAGAGGCAGGGGACGTTCGGAGATGATTGTAAGACCATATAATCTGTAGTGGAACCACATTCCGTTTCGGCTCGGGCAAGAAGAGGACATCGACACCGCCCTGACGAAGGGTAAAGGCAAGACGTCGGAATTTCCAGCGCCGGAAGCGTTCCGGCGAGGGAGCCGGTTCCAAGCCCCCCGGATCAGGCTGCCGCGAGCCGCCCCGGGTTTCCCGGAGGCTCCAACTTCTGAGAGGATGGAGCCAGGTCCAGGTCTTCTCGCCCCAGACGATCCAGATCGCGCCGGGCCGGCGGCGGGCCGCCTTGCGCATGCGATGCGCGAGGCTCATCACCCGGCGCGAGACCGGGGCGACGCCTCCCTTGGGAGCATGAGGAGCGGCGGTTACTTGCGGCGCTCCAGGATCGAGACGTAGTTGGCGACGGCCGCGCCGCCCATGTTGAAGACGCCCGCGAGCGCCGCACCCGGGACCTGCATGGCGCGGCCTCGCCGGTGAGCTGCAGGAAGGCCATGACGTGCTGGGACACGCCGGTCGCCCCGATCGGATGCCCCCGCGACGTGAGGCCGCCGGACGGGTTGACCGGGAGCCGGCCGCCCATCTCGGCGATGCCCTCGCGCACCACCCGGTAGCCCTCGCCGGGCGCGGCGAGGCCCATCGCCTCGTACTCGATCAGCTCGGCGACCGTGAAGCAGTCATGGGTCTCGACGATGTCGAGGTCGTCGAGGCTGATCCCGGCCGCCGCCCGCGCCTTGTCCCCGGCGAGGCGCGCGCCCTGGACCCGAGCTGGCTCGTGGGGACAATCTGCATCTCGAAGCGGCCGTTGGTCGATGCGCATGAAGCAGATAAAACCCGCATCGTCACGCCAATGACGTGATAATTTACTAAAAATATCACGTCGAAGCCTGCTTGATCGAAACTTCCGATTTCCATCCGATCGCGCCGGACTGCCTTTCCCAACGTCCACGAAGGCACCGGCGCCTTGAACATAGCGGACCTTCCGGTGCCATCGGTTCGGCTGCAGCCGGCACCTGCTCGCGTTCGGGAGGCGGCGGACCAGGCTGCTACGACTCGGATGCGGGTGACCCCACGCCCAGCACGGCGGCCCGGTCGAGCAGCCGGAGGGCCGCCTTGTAGGACGGCACCTCGATGCGGTGGCCGTCGAGTTCCGCCAGGGTGCGGCCCTCGGCCCGGGCCTGCTCGAACACCGAGATCAAGCGCCGGGCCGCCGTCATCTGATCCTCGGAAGGGGTCAGCCGGGCGCTGACATGGGCGACCTGGGCGGGATCGACCAGCGCCTTCGCCTTGAACCCGCGGGTGATCGCGAAGTCGAGATCGCGGTCGATGTCCTCGCGGCGGGAGAAGGTGTAGGGACAGTCGATCGCCAGAACCCCGGCGGCGACGCACTCGAACAGGAACCGCGCCCGGGCATAGGCCAGTTCCTCGGAGCCCGGACTCCGGCCGACCCCGAGATCGGCGGCCATGTCCTCGCTCGCCATCAGCATCGCGGTCACCCGCGAACTGGCCTCGGCGAGGGTGGTGATGCGCACCAGGGCCGCCGCGGTCTCGACGTTCGGCACGATCTCGGTCGCGCCGACGGCGAGTCCGAGGTCGCGCTCGTGCCGGGTGATCGCCCGGTCGAGGGTGGCGACCTGCTCGGGACCGGCCGTCTTGGCGAGCAGGATCACCCCGATTCCAGCCTGCATCGCGGCGGCGAGGTCGTCGTGCCCGACATGTTCGAGCGGATTGATGCGGACCGCCGGGATCACGCCGGCCTCGCGGCACAGGTCGGCAGTCCGGCGGCACAGCAGGCGGGCCTGGCGCTTGAGCTGCGGCGGCGTGAAGTCCTCGAGATCCTGGATCAGCACGTCCGGCCGGGCCTCGGCGGCCCGGCGCAGGGCGGCCTCGTCGGACCCTGCCGCGAAGATCCAGGTTCTGCGGGCTGCGATCGGTCGCGGCATGTCGGCTAGCCTTTCCATGACGGTGCGTCCCGGGCTCGGCCGGTCGCGGAAGGAGGCCCGGAACACGGGCGGATGTCGGCCCCGGGGCACCGTCGATCCGTCGATACGGGCCATGTTGTCCGAACCCGCGCCTGTATACCGGTCAACGCCGCGCAAGGACGTTGCGCCCCGGCGATGCCTGCCCCGAGCCCGGGACGATTGACAGGTACAGGCGATGACGCGACCTCAGGCCCGGCGACGCCGCGCCGGGGAGCCTTCGTGTCCGCTTACACCGTCTCCAAGCCCGAGCTGATGCCGGGTCAGAACGACATCGAATTCCGCGCCTTCATCCAGAACTTCCTGGCCTTCAGCGCCCGCGTGGCCCAGTGCCGGGCCGGATTCGGATCGCGCATCGGCCTGTCGGGCGTCGCCTACACGACCTTGATCTCGATCGCCCATCTGGAGGAGGATGACGGGGTCGGCGTCAGCCAGCTCGCCGAGCACCTTCACCTGTCGGGCGCCTTCGTGACGATCGAGGTCAACAAGCTCGTCACCGAAGGTCTGGTGGCGAAGCGCCGCCACGAGCGCGACCGGCGCCGGGTGCTGCTGAGTCTCACCGACGAGGGCCGCCGCCGCCTCGCCGGCCTGCGCCCGGTCCTCGCTCCCGTGAACGACGCTCTGTTCGGCTGCCTGAGCGCCGAGGAATTCCGGTTCCTCGCCGACCTGATGGGCCGCCTGGTGCCGTGCGGAGACGACGCCACCGCGCTCCTGGAGGCGCTGGCCGACCAGAGCGCGAGCGAGGGCCCGTTGGCCGGATAGCGGATCTTCCGACCGGGCGGCCGCCGGTCGCGCAAAGAAAATATTGCCAAAACAGATACTTAGAATAGCGCCCGATCGCAACGTGATCGGGCGCTGCCCGAGCCGCGCCGGCACTCGCCCGGGGAACCGCGCCGGCCTCGGGGTGCCGCGCCCAATCCGCGGGCAGAATCAGCCGAAAGAATGGGCTTGCCTGATTCCCGGAGATAGCTTTGTATCAAAGCTATCTCGCGGAGACGGGCGATGGCCTTCGATCAGCGCGCATTCCGGTCTGCCTTGTCGCAATTCGCCACCGGCGTCGCGGTCATCACGGCGCGCGGCGGCGGTGGCGGTGCGATCGGGCTCACGATGAGTTCGTTCAACTCGGTCTCGCTCGACCCGCCGCTGATCCTGTTCAGCGTCGACCGCCGGGCGCACAGCCTGCCGTCGATGCGGCAGGCGGCGGGCTACGCCGTCAACATCCTCAGCCGGTCGCAGGAAGCACTGTCGAACCAGTTCGCCCGCTCGCTGAGCGACAAGTGGAGCGCGGTCGAGCACACGATCGGCCACGCCGAGGCGCCGCTGCTCACCGGGGCGCTGGCGCATTTCGAGTGCGAGCCCTTCGCCCGCCACGACGGCGGCGACCATGAGATCTTCCTCGGCCGCGTCGTGCGCTTCACGGCCGGCGGCAACGACCTGCCGCTCGTGTTCTTCCGCGGCCGCTATCACGGCGTCTGTACGGGCGACGACCGTGCGCCCGAGTGGCCCCTGCCGATCCATTACTGAGTCGGGCCGGAAGCCAAGCCCCGCCTCGTTTCAACAGGTCTTGCTTCGACAAGTCTACCGCCGAAGCGGCAGCGCTCCGGCCAATCGTTCCGGGAAGGAAACCATCATGAAGACCGGAAGCCAGCACGTCGCCTCGCTGAAGGACCGGCGGGCCCTCTATATCGACGGCCAGCGGGTCGAGGACGCGACCCGTCACCCGGCCTTCGCCCGCACGATCGCCTCGGTCGGACGCCTGTTCGACTTCGCCAGCGATCCCGCGCAGGCCGAGCTGATGAGCTTCGTCACGCCGGAGGGCGGGCGCGCCAACCGCATCTGGCAATTGCCGGAATCCTACGGCGACCTCGTCGCCCGCCGGCAGGGCCTCGAGGCCTGGACCGCCCTGCATGCCGGCTTCCTCGGTCGCGCCCCGGACCACGTCGCCTCCTGCATCGCCGGGATGGTCATGGGGCTCGACGTGTTCGAGGAATACGACCGCGACCGGGCCCGGGCGCTGGCCGACTACTACACCTATGCCCGCGACAACGACCTCTATCTCACCTACGTCATCATCAACCCGCAGGCCGACCGCTCGAAGAGCGCCGCGCAGCAGAAGGACGCCTTCCTGACCGCGGGCGTGGTCGACCAGGACGCCGCCGGCATCACGGTGCGCGGCGCCAAGATGCTCGCCACCGGCGGCATCATGGCCAACGAGGTGCTGGTCACCTGCATCCAGCCGCTCCAGGCGGGCGACGAGCCCTACGCCCTGTCCTTCGCCGTCCCGATGGACACGCCCGGGCTGAAGATCCTGTCGCGCAAGTCCTACGAGGCGGCGGCGGCTCACGTCTTCGACAACCCGCTGTCGAGCCGCTTCGACGAGAACGACGCCGTCCTGTACTTCGACGACGTCAAGGTGTCCTGGGACCGGGTGTTCGTGTTCAAGAACATCGCGATGTGCCAGAAGCAGTTCCACGCGACGCCGGCCCACGTCTACCAGAACTATCAGGCGATGATCCGCCTGTCGGTGAAGGTGCGCTTCCTCATCGGTCTCGCCCATCGCACCGCCGAGATGAACGGCATCCTCGCCTTCCCGCAGGTGCGCGAGACCCTGGGGCAGCTCGCCGCCGAGGGCGGCATGATCGACGCGCTGGTGGCGGCGATGGAGGCCAAGGGCACGCAGCGGGGGGCCTACTTCGTCCCCGACCGCCACACCCTCTACGCGGCGCAGACCCTCACCCAGCAGCTCTACCCGAAGATCCTCAACACCCTGCGCGAGCTGGCCGGCGGCGGCATGATCATGCTGCCGTCCTCGGTCGAGGACTTCGCCAACCCCGACATCGCCGCGCTCATCGAGAAGACGCAGCAATCGCCGGCGGCGAAAGCCGAGGATCGGGTCAAGTTCTACAAGCTGGCCTGGGACGCGGTCGGCTCGGAATTCGCCTCGCGCCACCAGCAATACGAGATGTTCTACGCCGGCGCGACCTTCGTGACCAAGGGCCACTCGTTCCGCACCTACGACTGGGCGGCGGCGGGCGCGCTCGTGAGCGGGATGCTCGGCAGCTACGACCTCGACCGCGAGTTGCAGGCCGCCCGCGCCGCATGACTTTCGCGCTTCCGCATCGTTCCACCAGGAGATGAGCCGTGGCCATCAACAAGCTGCATGACGAGTTCCGGGCCGTCGACATGAACGAGGGCTGGGAAGTGCCGCCGGGCTATCCGGCTGGCATCCAGCAGAAGATCCTGTCGGGCGCCCTCGACGAGGTGGCCAAAAGCGGGAGCCGCAGCCGGCTTCTGCGCTTCGCGCCCGGCGTGTTCACCACCGCGCCCTTCGTCCACGAATACTGGGAGGAGGTCTTCCTGGTCTCCGGCGACCTGACGGTCGGCAACGACGAGCAGGGCAACGGCGGCGAGGCGTTCAAGCCCTTCACCTATGCCTGCCGGCCCCCGGGTGCCTTCCATGGCCCGTTCAAGTCCGAGGGCGGCTGCATCCTGTTCGAGCTTCACTACTTCGATCCGGTCTGAGCCGCCCGACAATGACCGCCCCTCCGTCCCCCGCCGGTCCCGAGCCGAAGGTCCGACCCGCATGATCGCCCAGCAACTCGTCAACGGCCTGATGCTCGGCGCGATCTACGTCCTGGTGGCGGTCTCGTTCACGCTGTCGATCGGCATCCTGAACTTCCTCAACTTCTCGATCCCGGGCCTGTTCATGGTCGGCGGGATGGCGACCTGGATCCTGATCGGCAAGGGCCTGCACTGGAGCCTCGCGATCCTGGGGGCGGTCGCGGCGGCGGGGCTGGTGGCGCTCGCCGTCGAGCGGCTGTCCTACCGCCGCAGCCGGGCGCGCGAGCCCGAGGTGCCCCTCGTCAGCTCCCTCGGCTTCCTGGTCCTCCTGGAGAACCTCGCCCTGGTCGGTGCCGGGTCCGACCAGCAGGCCTTCCCGGCGCTGGTGCCGGATTTCAACCTGCGCTTCGCCGGCCTCGTCGTCGGCGGCGCCCAGCTCGTCAGCCTCGCGGTCGCCCTGGCGCTCGTCCTGGCGATCTCCCTGGTCTTGTCGCGCACCAGCCTCGGCCGGCAGGTCCGCAGCATCGCCGAGAACCGCGAGACCGCGGTGATCCTCGGCATCGATGTCGGGCGGCTGGTGCCGGCGATCTTCGTCCTCAGCGCGGTGTTCACGGCGCTCGGGGGCGTCTTGTTCGCCCTCAACTACCTCCAGGTGTCGCCGTTCATGGGCGAGGGCGTCGGCTTCAAGGGCGTCGCCGCGATGATCCTCGGCGGCATGGGCAGCATCTGGGGCGCCGTCGTCGGCGGCCTGCTGATCGGCCTGACCGAGGTCCTGTCGATCACCTATCTGGGCGCCGACGTCGTCAACGTCAGCGTCTACGGCCTGCTGCTCGCCGTGATGGTGCTGCGCCCGCAGGGCCTGTTCGGCCGTCCTCCGGCTCGGGAGAAGCTGTAAATGACCGGCTACCAGTCCGGCCTTCTGGTCATCCTCTGCTTCAACGTGATCGCGGCCTACGCGGTCTACCTGCCGATGGCCGCCGGCCAGCTCAACCTCGGCGTCGCCGGCTTCATGGCGACCGGGGCCTACGCGGCCGCCTACCTCACCAACGAGGCCGGCTGGCCGATGGGCGCGGCGGTTCCGGCGGGCGGCGCCTGCGCCGGCCTGCTCGCGCTCCTCGTCGCGGTGCCGATCCTGCGCACCCAAGGGATCTACCTCGCGCTCGCGACCTTCGCCTTCGGGCAGGTGATTGCCGCGATCTTCCTCAACCTCGAGGTCGTCGGCGGCGCCGCCGGCTACCCGGTCACGGCCTATGCCGGGCCCGGGGCCGTGTTCGCCGCGACCGCCGCGGTTCTCGCCGCGGTGCTGCTGCTCTCGCGCACCCGCTTCGCCCTCTATCTCACGGCGATCAAGAGCGACCCGGTCGTGACCGACCTGATGGGCGTCGACGTCCGGGCGATCCAGGTCGGCGCCCTCACCCTCGGGGCCGTGGTCGGCGGGCTCGGCGGCGGGCTCTACGGCCACCATTTCAGCTTCGTCGAGGCGCAGCACTTCAACGTCGCGCTGAGCATCTTCACGGTGCTGTACGTCCTGCTCGGCGGGGTCCAGACCGTGTGGGGGCCGCTCGTCGGCGCCGCCTTCTTCACCCTGCTGCCCGAGGTGCTGCGGGTCGGCGGCGGCTGGCGCTACGTCCTGTTCGCCCTCCTCATCATCGGCTTCATGGCCCTGCGGCCGCAGGGGCTGGTGACCGCAGGCGCCCGCTGGCCGGCGCGCCTGCTGCGCCGCGCCCCTTCGCGCGCGCGCGAACGCCCGGCCGCCGAGACGCGCCTGAGCACGGAGGCCTCCGGATCATGACCGCGCTGCTCGCCATCGAGCATCTCTCGAGCGCCTTCGGCGGCCTCCAGGTGTTGCAGGATCTCAGCTTCACCGTGCCCAAGGGCCCGGCGACGGCGCTGATCGGCCCCAACGGCGCCGGCAAGACCACGGTGTTCAACCTCGTGAGCGGCGTCTACCGGCCGACCGGCGGGCGCATCCTGCTCGCCGGGCACGACATCACCGCCCTGCCCTCGCGCCGGCGCATCCGGCACGGCATCGCGCGCAGCTTCCAGAACGTCCGGCTGATGGACCACCTCTCGGTGGTGGAGAACCTGCTCGTCGGCCAGCACGCCACCACCCGCGGCCTGCGCGACCTCCTGGTGCCGTTCCGCCTCGTCCCCAACCACCGCTGGCGCCGCGAGGCGATCGACGCCCTCGCCGAGGCGGGCCTCGCGGCCTACGCCGACGCGGCGGTCGGGGCGCTGCCCTACGGCATCCGCAAGCGGGTCGACCTCGTGCGCGCCACCCTCGCGGGGGCGTCGCTGCTGATGCTCGACGAGCCGGCCGCGGGCCTCAACCCGACCGAGACCAACGCCCTGCGCGACCACCTCGCCCTGCTGCGCCGCCGCGGCGTCACCTTGCTCATCGTCGAGCACGACATGCCGTTCGTCGGCGAGGTCTGCGAGCACGTCGTGGTGCTCGATTTCGGCCAGAAGCTCGCCGAGGGCACGCTGGCGCAGGTGCAGCGCGACGAGCGGGTGCGCGCGGCCTATCTGGGGCAGGAGGCCTGATGCGCACTCTCCTCGACATCGCCGGGCTCTCGGTCGCCTACGGCCACGTCACCGCCCTGCAGGACCTGTCGCTCGCCGTGCCCGAGGGCGGGATCGTCGCGCTGCTCGGGGCCAACGGGGCCGGCAAGACCAGCCTGCTCAAGGCCGTCGCCGGGGTGGTGCGCCCCCGCAGCGGGCGGGTGGTCTTCGACGGCCGCGACATCACCGCCGCTTCCGTCCCGGCCCGGCTGGCCGGCGGCCTCGTGCTGGTGCCGGAGGGGCGCCGGATCCTGGTCTCGCTGACCATCGAGGAGAACCTCCTGGTCGGCGCCCATCTCCGGCGCGATCCCGACGGCGTGCGGCGCGACATCGCGGCGATCTACGAGCGGTTCCCGAATCTCGGCCGCCGCCGCCACATGGCGGCGTCCTGCCTCTCGGGCGGCGAGCAGCAGATGCTCGCGGTCGGCCGGGCGATGATCGCCCGGCCCCGGCTGCTGATGCTCGACGAGCCGTCGCTCGGCCTGTCGCCGCTGTTCATCGGCCACCTGTTCGCGCTGATCCGCGAGCTCAACCGCGACGGGATCACGATCCTGCTCGTCGAGCAGAACACCGCCCAGGCCCTCGCCGTGGCCCACAAGGCCGCCGTGCTGGAGCTGGGGCGGATCGTGATGGCGGGCGACCCGGCGCAGCTCGCCGGCGATCCACGCCTGGCGGAAGCCTATCTCGGCCGCGCCGCCGGCGAGCCGGCCGCCCTGCACTGAGGCACGGACACGAGTTCAGCCGACGCAAGTCAACCAACCACAAGGGGACCGGGTGATGACAGTGACGGGCAAGACGGTCGGCGGAATGGCCGTGGCGGTGTGTCTGCTCGCGGCGCCGGGCGCCCGGGCTGCCGAGATCGTCTTCGGCTTCGCGATGGCCAAGACCGGCCCCTATGTGAGCCTCGCCAACACCAACGAGGTGGCGGTCGACATGGCGGTCGCCGAGATCAACGCCAAGGGCGGCGTCGGCGGCCACACCCTGCGGCTGGTCAAGTTCGACACCGGCGGCGACCCGAAGCAGGCCGCCCTCGCGGTCCGCCGCTTCGCCGAGGACGACAAGGCGATGGCGGTCGTCGGCCCGTTCAGTTCCAGCGAGGTCCGGGTCGCGTTCCCGGCCGGCGAGCGCCTCGGCATCGTGCAGATGTCGATGTCGTCCTCGGCGCCCAACCTGACCAAGGGCTTCTCCTACGCCTTCCGCAACACCCGCGACGAGGGCAAGGTCATCGACCAGGTCCTGGCGACGCTCAAGGACAAGAAGCTGCCGAGCGCCAGCGGCGCCATCGCGTATGCCACCGACGACGTGGTGTCGAAGTCGATCGGCACGGCGGTGCTGCCGGGCCTGATGACGCGATACGAGATCCCGGTGAAGGGCAGCGTCGATTTCCAGTACAACGCCTTCGACCTGTCGCCGCAGGTCTCGCGCCTCGCGCAGATGCAGGCCGACGTCATCGGGCTCGGTGCTCCGCCCGAGGCGGCGGTGAACCTCGCCAAGGAGATGAAGCGCCAGGGCGTGAAGGGCCGCCTCGTCGGCGGCACCACCATCGCCGACCCGGAGCTCCCGCGGCGGATGGAGGGCGCCGGCGAGTCCCTGACCATCGGGACGACCTTCTTCACTGCGCTGAATGCCCGCACTCAGGCCTTCGCCAAGGAATTCGGCCGGCGGACGAAGGCCGCCGGCATCGCCCGCCACGAGCCGAACCAGCAGGACGCCGCCGCCTACGACATCGTCTACCTGATCGCCGAGGCGGCCTCGCGCGCCAAGGTGACGGCCGAACCGGGCAGGCTCGCCGCCGAGCGCACGGCCATCCGCGACACCCTGGCAAGGCTGAAGGATTTCGACGCGCTGGAGGGCAGCATCTCGTTCGGCGAGGACCGCGACGCGATCAAGCCGATCTACGTCGTCGAGGTGAACGAAGGCAGTTGGCGGCTGATCGCCACTCGCAAGGACGATTGAAACATCTCGTGACAGGATAATATATTGCTTCGTTTCAGAACGGGCCGAAGCAGATATCGCGTCGATCTTCCGGGAGATATCGGGCTGATCTGAGTACCCTGCTGATGGGTTCGAGTGATCGTCGCAACGGCTTCGCGGAGGGCGATCGTGACGGCAGGTCGGCGGCGTCCGGATCGGCCTCTTCGAGAGAAGCTGCGGTCACCGGGTCGTCCCGGCGTCGGCTCGCAAGCGACGTGGCGGGAGTTCCGGGCGATCATTGCCGACGGAGTATCGTGTAAGGACGCAGCGATGAAGGTCGGGATCTCGCCGTCCGTCGGCTCGCGGTGGTTCCGGATGGCGGGCGGGATGGCGCCCCGCCACCTGTCGCCATCATCCAAGCCATCGTCGATCCGCTTCCTGTCGTTGGCCGAGGGGGAGGAGATCGCGCCGCTGCGCGTCCAGGGGCATGGGGCTCGGGCAGTCGCTCGGCATCCGGTCCGATCAGGACATCGATCGAGCTGCCGATCGCGTAGACGCCGGTGAAGACCAACATCGACATCGCCGGCATGACGGCGGCCTGAAAGAGGCGCCGGAGCAGGAGCCCGGCCATCACCTTAGCTTGAGCGGGACGGGCGATCGGGGCCGGGGCCCGGCGCGCGGGCCCGACCGCTCGACGCGGGTAGCCCGGCCATCATCGCCAGCCGTTGCACGCCCCGCGGGGTGGGCGGCTCACGCCTCGCCGACGCGGTACTGCCGCGGCGGGGCCGCACCGTTGACGGCGAAGTCGCCGACGGTGCGGTCGCGGTAGATGCGGGGGTTGTGCGTCGCGATGGTGCGGGCGTTGCGCCAGTGCCGGTCGAGGGCGAGACCGCGCCGGGTCGACGACGCGCCGAGCGCGTCGAAGAGCTGCGTCGTGGCGTCGAGCACCAGCCCGGTCACCACCGTCACCGCCTGGTTGACCTCGACATCGGCCACCGTCGCGGCGACGGCCGCCCCCTCCGCGTCCCCGGCCCTGTCGGCCTCCCACACGCGCCCGACCGCCTCCGCCGCCTTCAGCACGATCGCGCCGGCCGCGTAGGCCGCACCGCGCACCCGGCCGACCACCTGGAGCACCTGCGGGTCGTCGGCGGTGCGGGCGGTATTGCCGTGGCTGTAGACCCGGGTGCGCTCGGCGACGAGCCGCGCGACGTCGCCGGCGGCCGCCCGGCCGATCCCGGCGAGCGTCGCGAGGTGGACGAGCTGGTAGAACGCCACGGCGTAGCGGAACCGGCCGGGATCCGGGTTCACCCAGGCCGCCTCCACGGCGACGCCGGTGAATCTGGCCGTACCGCTCGCGGTCAGCGCCTGGCCGAAGCCGTCCCAATCGTCCAGCACCTCCACCCCGGCGGCGCGCCGCGGCAAAGCGGCGCCGACCGGCTGGCCGGCCTCGTCCACCGCCGCGAGGTGGATCCAGTCGGCGAAGAGCGAGCCGGTGGTGTAGAACTTGGTGCCGTCGAGGACGTAGCCGTCGCCGCGCCGCTTGAGCACGGTCTCGAAGCTGCCGACCTTGGCGGCGCCGGTCTCCGAGACGCCGCTGCCGACCATCTGGCGCGCGGCGATGCGCTTCAGCCACTGGCGGCACCAGTCCGGATGGGGTGAGTTCAGCACGTCCTCGGTGAAGCCGAAATGCGCACGCAGCGCGTTCGTCACGTTGGGATCGCCCTCGGACAGCTCGATCAGGAGCCCGAACAGCTCCGGCAGGCTCGCGCCGTGCCCGCCCTCCCCGGGCGGCAGCCGCAGGGTGGTGAAGCCCGCCTCCTTCAGCGCCGCGAGCTCGGCGTGGGGCAGGCGCCTGTCGTGGTCGCGCGCGGGCGCGCCCGCGCGGATCTCGCGAAAGACCGGCCGGAAGCGCTCGGCCAGATCCTCGTAGCGGGCGCTCGGGCCCGCCCCCCAGCCGGCCTGGATCTGCGTCATCTCGGTCATCCCATCCTGTCGTCCGGCGCATTCCATCTGGGACCCCGTTTCGCGGGACCTTGCGCCGACAGCCCCGCGTGCGTTCGTTAAAGAGAACGAACTGCGGGCGGTCGGCTCTGCGATGGAGATATTTTCGCCGGAGGCGACGGCGCAGGCAAGCATTCGTGGCCGATAAACCGGCCATTCTGGCGTTTTAAAAACAATCATGCTGCGTCGGAGCGGCTGCGAAGAAGCACTCTTTCCATCGCGTCGTTCTACAAAAAGAACATTCTCGTTGACAGAGACCGGGGCGCGGCCGAGCCTGTCGCCTCTCCCCACGCCGGACCCCACGATGACCGCCGATCCGTCCCCTCGCCGTCCGAGCGGCCGCACCCTCGTCGCCGCCCTGCTCGGGCTGGCCGCCCTGCTCGCGACCGCCGCCGCTCCGGCCCTCGCCCAATCGGGCACGCCCATCAAGGCGTCGATCGAGAAGCGCGACCTGCGGGTCGGCTTCACGCCGGGGCCCTACGAGGACGCGTTCAAGGCCGGTGCCGCGCCTGTCCTCGGCGCGCAGGGCTACCGCATCGCCTACGCCCATTTCAGCACCGGGCTCGAGGTCAACAAGGCGGTGGCCTTCGACGAGATCGACGCCAACGTGATGCAGCACAGCGTCTACCTGAGAGCCTACAACGAGCGGAACGGCACCGACCTCGTCGGCATCGTGCAGGTGCCGACGCCGCCGATGGGGCTCTACTCGCGCAAGCACAGGACGCTCTCGGCCGTGCGCCCCGGCGCGACGGTCGCGGTGCCGAACGATCCGGTGAACCTCGAGCGGGCGCTCAAGATCCTTCGCGATGCCGGCTGGATCGGGCTGAAGCCCAACGCCAACCCGGTCGACGTCACCGAACTCGACGTGATCGCGAATCCGAGCGGCATCCGCATCGTGCCGCTGGAGGCCGCCCAGGCGCCGCGCGCCCTCGACGACGTCGACTTCGCGGCGATCCAGGGCAACTTCGCGATCTTCAGCGGCCTCAAGCTCACCGAGGCCCTGGCGCTCGAGACGATGACCGCGCCGTACATCAACGTGGTGGCGGTCCGCCGCGGCCAGGCGGAGACGCCGTGGGCGAAGGCGATCGTGGCGGCCTACCGCTCGGACGCGTTCCAGGCGGCGATCCGGGCCGACCGCTTCTACGACGGCTTCACCCTGCCGGACTATTTCCGCTGACCCTGCGCCGATGATCCCGCGCCGATGATCCCGCTCCAGGAGGCCTCACCGTGACGAAGCCGATCCGCGTCAACGGGTTTGCGATCCACAGCCCGGTCCATCTCTCGCCCGGCCTGTGGACCCATCCGCGCGACCGCTCGCTGGAGTTCAATACCCTCGGCTACTGGACCGACGTGGCCCGGCTCCTCGAACGCGGCCTGTTCGAGACCCTGTTCATCGCCGACGGCATCGGCATCCACGACGTCTATGGCGGCACCGCCGCGGCGGCCCTGCGCCGCGCCGCCCAGGTGCCGAAATACGATCCGATGCTGCTCGTCTCCGCCATGGCGGCGGTGACGGGGCATCTCGGCTTCGGTATCACCGCCTCGGTGTCCTACGAGCCGCCCTTCACCCTGGCGCGGCGCTTCTCGACCCTCGACCATCTCACGGAGGGACGCATCGCCTGGAACGTCGTCACCGGCTACTCGGCGGCGGCCTCGCGGGCGGTGGGCCGCCCCGGGATCACCGCCCACGACACCCGCTACGACATCGCCGACGAGTTCCTCGACGTGGTCTACCGCCTCTGGGAGGAGAGCTGGGAGGACGGGGCGGTGTTGCGCGACCGGGAGCGCGGCCTGTTCGCCGATCCGGAAAAGATCCACCGCATCGAGCACGTCGGCGAGCATTTCCGGATGGAGGGCATCCACCTCGTCGATCCCTCGCCGCAGCGCACGCCGTTCCTGTTCCAGGCCGGGGCCTCGAACCGCGGCCGCGACTTCGCCGCCGCGCATGCCGAGGCGGTGTTCCTGAGCGACCCGTCGAAGGCGGCGATCAAGGCGACCGTCGCCGACACCCGGCGCCGCGCCGCCGCAAGCGGGCGAGACCCCGCCGGAATCCTGTTCTTCGCCCTGATGACGGTGATCGTCGGGCACACCGAAGCGGAGGCGCGGGACAAGCACCGCGACTACCTCGCCCACGTCGATCCGGAAGGCGCGCTCGCCCTGTTCTCGGGCTGGACCGGCATCGACCTCGCGCCCTACGACCTCGACGATCTGTTCCCGGTGGTCCGCAAGGAGAACGCGATCGCCTCGCTGGTCGAATCCTTCGCCAGACCGGAGAAGACCTGGACGATCCGCGAGATCGTCACCCACAACGCCATCGGCGGGCGTGGGCCCGTGCTGGTCGGCTCGGCCGCGCAAGTCGCCGACGCGCTCGAAGCCTGGATGGACGAGACAGACATCGACGGCTTCAACCTGAGCTACGCGGTGACGCCCGAGGGCTACGGCGACTTCATCGAGCTCGTCGTGCCGGAGCTGCAACGCCGCGGCCGCTACAAGACCACTTACGCGCCCGGCCCCTTGCGGGAGAAGGTCTTCGGGGCCGGCCGCAGGCTGCTGCCGGCGAGCCATCCGGCGGCGCGGTTCCGGCGGGGGGTGGAACGGGGACGTGAGGCGTAGGTCGTCGAGACCTTCTGATGCAAGGACAGCGTCACGGCCCGATCCGTGGCGCTGTCTCGTGCCGTCGGCGTCGCGCCGCTCAAGGCACCCTTCAAGGCCTCTGCACGTCCGGCCGGGCATCAGGCACGAAGCCGGCCCGGTTCGGCATCGCCACGGCAGGCAGGCTCCTCGCGTCGAGGACGGCATCCGCCGGCACGATCCCGTTGAGGTGCAGGATGTAGGCCGAGACCGCGTAGACCTCGGCATCGGACAGGGATTGCGGCGCGTCGAACGGCATCGCCCGGCGGACGTAGTCGAACAATGTCGTGGCGTAGGGCCAGAAGCTGCCGACCGTGCGCACGGGCTTGGCTGTCGCGAGCGTGCCCTGCCCGCCGACCAGCCGGTCGGCCGCCCCGCCCTGTCCCGTCTCGCCGTGGCAGGCGGCGCAGCGGGCGGCGAAGACCGCACGGCCCTCCGCGACACTGCCGTGGCCGGGCGGCAGGCCGGCGCCGTCGGGGCGCACGTCGATGTTCCAGGCAGCAATGGCGTCCGGCGTCGCGGGCCGGCCGAGGCGGTGAGGGCCGAGGGGATCGGCCGAGGCCGTTCCTGCGAGGATCAAGCAAGCCGCGCCGACGGCGGCTCCCGAAACAATCTCACGCCACATGCCGCACGCTCCCGCCGGCCGCGACCTGCCAGCCGTAGATGCCGTTGAAGTGGTAGATCGAGTTCGTGCCGCGGGCGGCGACCAAGGCCTCCCGGGCCGGCTGGCGATAGCCGGTCTCGTCGGTGGCGCGGCTCTGGATCAGGGCCGGACCGCCGTCCCAGGACCAGGGCAGGCGGAAGCGGGTGAGGCAGCGCGACAGCACCGGCTCCTGCAGGACGGCCGGGCGCCAGGAGGCGCCGCCGTCGACCGAGACCTCGACACCGGTGATGCGGCCCCGCCCCGACCAGGCGAGGCCGGAGATCTCGTAGGCGCCCGGCTCCCTGAGCTGGTGCCCGCCGGACGGCGTGGTGACGACCGACTTCGCCTCCATGATGAAGGTGAACTGGCGCGCCGTGCCGTCGGGCATCAGGTCGGTGTATTTCGAGGTCTCCTCCCGGGTCTGGAACGGCCGGTCGCCGAGCTTGATCCGGCGCAGCCACTTGATGCTGAGGTTGCCTTCGAGCCCGGGCAGGAACAGCCGCAAGGGATAGCCCTGCTCCGGCCGTAAGCGCTCGCCGTTCTGGGCGTAGGCCAGGATCGCGCCGTCGAGGGCCGAGAGCGGCAGGCTGCGGGTCATCGCAGCCGCATCCGCTCCTTCCGCCAGCAGCCAGGACGCCTCCGGCCTGACACCGACCTCGTCGAGGAGCGTCGCCAGCTCGATGCCGGTCCACTCGGCGCAGCTGAGGAGCCCGTGGGTGTCCTGCACCGTCCAGGCCGGGTTGGTTGTCTGCCAGGCCGGCGTGTTGCCCGAGCATTCGAGAAAGTGCAGCCGCGAGACGCTGGGAAAGCGGACGAGGTCGTCCATGGTCAGGATCAGCGGCCGCGCGACGAGGCCTTGCACCACCAGACGGTGCTGCTCGGGGTCGATCGCCGGCACCCCGCCGTGGTGGCGCTCGAAGTGCAGCCCGTTCGGGGTGATCGTCCCGTGGAGGTGCTGGAGCGGCGTGCCGGTCGAGGCGGCACCCAGGAAGGCCGGAGCGCTGCGCGGCTTGCGGGCCAGGCGCTCGAAGGACGAGGGCACGCCGTAGGCGGGGCTCGCGACGCCCCTGCCCGGCTCGCGGGTCCAAATTGGAACCTGGAGTGCTGGCACCCGCAACGGCCCCTCGGCGGCGAGTGCGCCGCCGCTGACGCCAAGCGCCCCTGCGAGGAAGCTCCGGCGCCCGAAGAGCGGGACGGAGGATGGTGGCATGGGAAACGATCCTTCAGGCGGTGCGCCAGCGCAGCGCCCGGGCGGCGAGCGAGGCGGCGGTGGCATTGAGCAGGAAGCCGACGAGGCCGAGGATCACGACGCCGAGCATCACCAGATCCATCTGGAAACGCTCCCGCCCGGCGATGATCAGGCCGCCGATGCCGGGGCCGACCGCCATGAAGTATTCGGCCCCGACGGTGGCGAGCCAGGAATAGATCAGCGCCAGCTGGAGGCCGGTGGCGATCGAGGGCAACGCGGAGGGCAGGAACACCCGCAGCAGCATCTGCCGGTGCGAGAAGCGGAGTGCCCTCCCGACCTCGACGAGCTGGGGCGAGGCACTGGCCACGCCCTCCTGCGTGTTCACCACCACCGGCACGAAGGCGGCGAGCGCGATGAACACCACCTTGGCGCTCTCGGCGAAGCCGAACCAGATCGAGATGATCGGGATCCAGGCCAGGACCGCGATCTGCTTGAAGGCGTGGAACGTCGGCCCGAACAGCCGGGCGGCGAGCGGCGACAGGCCGACGAGCGCCCCGAACGCGACGCCGGCACTCGCGCCGACGGCAAAGCCGAGGAGATCGCGGGCGAGGCTCGCGGCGAGATGCCGGGCGAGGTCGCCGGACCGGATCTCGGCGAGCGCCGTCGAGAGAATCGCCTCCAGCGGCGGCAGGAAGCGCGGATCGACGAGGCCGGTGCGGCTCGACGCCTCCCAGGCGACCAGCAGGAGGAGCGGCAGGACGAGCCCGCGGCGCAGGCGGGTGGCGGAGAAGGTGGTCATGGCGCGTCGATCCGCCAGTGCTGGAGCCGCGCCTCGATCCGGGCGAGCACCGCATCCATCGCCACGCCAACGAAGCCGATCAGCGCCATCGCGACGATCATCGTGTCGAGCCAGAACATCTGGCGGCCCCAGACCAGGAGGTAGCCGAGCCCTTCGGCCGAGGCGAGGAGCTCGACGGCGACGAGGGCGGTCCAGGCCTTGGTCAGGCCGTAGCGGATGCCGGTGAAGACCGGCGGCACGCTCGCCGGCAGGATCAGCCGGCGCACGGTCTGCACGCGGGTGAAGCGGTAGGCCCGGGCGACCTCGCGGTAGCCCTCCGGGATCGCCCGGATGCCGGAAGCCGTGTTGAGGGTCACCGGGACCAGGGCCGCCTTGGCGATGACGACGACCTTCAGGGTCTCGCCGATGCCGAGAAACAGCATCAGGAGCGGGATCCAGCCGAGGGTCGGCACCTGGGCGAGCGCGGTGAACAGCGGCGAGACAGTGTCCTCGACCCGGCGCGACAAGCCCATGGCGGCGCCGAGCATCAATCCGAGGCCGCCCCCGAGGGAAAAGCCCGCGAGCACCCGCAGCCCGCTGATCCCGGCATGCCGGGCGAGTTCGCCGCTGCGGACCATCTCGACGAGGGTCTCGGCGACGATGCGGGGCGCGGGCAGGATCTGCTGGGGCAACCCGCCGGACGCCGCGGCGGCGGCCCAGGCGACGAGGAGCCCGAGCGGCACGAGGAGGCCGAGGGCGATCGGCGCCAGATGGCGATGCACGCGGCGGTGGAGAGAGGCGGCGATTCCGCGGCCGGGCCAGGCGAGGGCGGTCACGGGCGCCCTCACGACAGCGGCTTTCCGTCCGGCCCGAGCCGGGGCCACCGGGTTTCGAGGCCGAGTTCCTTGAGCGCCCGGTCGAGGTAGCGCGGCTCGAACCAGCCGGTGACGTCGACGTCGCGGCGGATCAGCCCGTAGGCGCGGGCCTGGCGCGCCTGCACCCGGTACTGCTCGACCAGGAAGGGATCGATGACCGGCGAGTTGCGGGTGCGCAGCGGCTGGTCGGCGTAGTCGTAGCGATAGACCGAATCCGGCGTGCCGGAACGGGCCCAGATCGCCAGGACCTTGTCGCGGTTCGCCTCGTCGGAGGCGAAGTGCGAGGCCTGGACCAGGGCCTTCACCACCTTGGCGACGAGGGCGGGATGCGCCGTCTCGAACGCCTCGGCCACCAGCACGCCGGCCTGGCGCTCGAAGGCCGGGTCGTCGCCCTTGGTGGAGTAGACGATTCTCGCGCGGCCCTGCTGCTGCAGCGAGATCAGCCCGAAATTGCCGAAGGCCGCGTCGATGTCGCCCGAGGCCAGGGCGGCGTTGGTGGTGGCGACATCCATGTTGAGCACGCTGAGATCGCGCTCGGTCAGGCCGTTCGCCGCCAGCACCTTGACGGCGGCGAGGTGGTTGTTGGTGCCGCGGAAGATCGAGACCTTCTTGCCCTTGAGGTCCTTCACGGAGGCGATCGACGAGCCCGGCGGCACCGCGAGGTAGAGCGGGGCGTGGGCGCCGGTGGCGAGCACGATCTTCGTCCTCAGCCCGCTCGCCCGGCCGATCACCGAGGGCAGGTCGCCCTGGAAGGCGAAGTCGAGCTGGCCGTTGGCGAAGGCCTCGTTCACCGCCGGCCCCGCGCCCTTGAAGAACGACCACGCGACGGTGACGCCGGGCTCGTCCTTCAGGGCTTCCTCGACGTAGCGCTCGGAATGGGCGAGCGCCGCGGCGCTGCCGCCGGCGAAGGGCCGGTTGTCGGTCCCGATCGACGCGAAGCCGAAGCGGATCGTCACCGGCTCGGCCCGGGCGGCGGCGGGCACGAGGGCCAGGGCGAGCGTGACGGCCGCGAGGGCGCGGCGGGTAGGTCGGATCATCTTGCGTGCTCCGGTCGTGGGGTCGTGTCAGGAGCCGAGGGGACGGCCGTCGGCGCCGTAGCGGGTCCAGGTGCCGGCAAGCCCGAGGTCGCGGATGGCCGCGTCGACGTATGTCGGCTCGAACCAGCCGGTGACGTCGACGGCGCGGCGCACGAGGCCCAAGTCGCGGGCTCGCGCCGCCTTCTCGCGGTAGGTGTCGATCAGGAGATCGTCGACCAGCGGCGACAGGCGCTCGGCGAGGCGCTGGCCCTCGTAATCGGCCCGGAACACCGCCGCGGGCGTGCCCGACTTCGCCCACAGGGCGAACACCGCCTCGCGGTTGGCCTCGTCGGAGGCCCAGGCGGCGGCGCGCACGCTCGCCTTGACCACCCGGGCGACGAGATCGGGATGAGCCCGCTCGAAGGCGCCGGCGACGATCAGGTGGTTGCTGGGGCCGGCGCGGGGATCGCCCTTCGAGCTCCAGGCGACCCGCGCCTGTCCGCGCTCGACCAGGGTGAGGAACAGCACCTTGCCGAGCACCGCCTCGACGTCGCCGGCGGCGAGCGCCGCGAGCGCCGAGGCGTCGTCGAGGGCGTAGACCTGGAGGTCGCGGCTGGTGAGCCCGGCCCGCCGCAGGGCGCCCTCGCTCGCGAGATGCGTGCTGGTGCCGCGGAACTGCGCCACCTTGCGGCCCTTCAGGTCGGACAGACCTTTGATCGACGAGGCCGGGGTGGTGACGAGGTAGAGGGCGTCGCGGGCGTTGGTCGCCATGACGATGCGGGTGTCGAGGCCCGCCGCCCGGCCGCTCAGCGACGGCAGGTCGCCCATGAAGGCGAAGTCGAGCTGGCCGCCGGCGAGCGCCTCGTTCACCGCCGGTCCCGCGCCCTTGAAGAACACCCATTCGACGGCGAGATCCGGGTCGCCCGCGACCTCGCGCTCGATGTAGCGCTCGGCCGCGACGATGCCGGCGAGGCCCGGGACGTGGCGGGTGCCGCCGGGCGCAGGGCCGGCATAGCCGACCCGGATGGTGAGCGGACCGGCCGCCGCCGGCAGGGCCGCGAGGAGCAGGAATACGAGGCAGGCGAGGAGACGCATCGCCCTCACTCCGCCGCCTGCCGGGCCGGAGCGCGCGGCGCCCGGTGCGCCGGCTTCGGCAGGCCGAGATGGTCGCGCAGGGTCCGACCCTCGTAGGCCTCGCGGAACAGGCCGCGGCGGCGCAGTTCGGGCACGACGTGGGCGATGAAGTCTTCGAGCCCGCCCGGCAGGTACGGCGCCATCACGTTGAAGCCGTCGGCGCCGCCATTCCGAAAACGCTCCTCGAGCTGGTCGGCGATCTGGGCGGCGGTGCCGACCACCTGCCAGTGGCCCCGCGCGCCCGCGATGGCGAGATAGAGTTCCCGGATCGTCAGGTTGTCCCGCCGCGCCCGCTCGATCAGCAGCTTCTGGCGGCTCTTCGGCCCGTTGGTCTCGGGGAGATCCGGCAGCGGCCCGTCGAGGTCGTACCCGGTGAGGTCGGCGCCGCCGAGCGTGGTCGAGAGGAGGCTCAGACCCACCACCGGGTGGATGCGCTCCTGCAGCACCGCGAATTTCTCCCGCGCCTCCTCCTCGGTACGGCCGACGACCGGAAAGATGCCGGGCATGATCTTGAGGTGGTCGGGATCGCGGCCGTAGCGCGACAGGCGCCCCTTCACGTCGGCGTAGAAGTCCTGTGATTCCTTGAGCGTCACCTGCGCGGTGAAGATCGCCTCGGCGGTGGCGGCGGCGAGTTCCCTGCCGTCCTCCGAGGAGCCGGCCTGGACGACGACCGGATGCCCCTGGGCCGAGCGCGCGACGTTGAGGGGGCCGCGCACCCGGAAGTGCCGGCCGTGATGGTGGAGGGCGTGGAGCTTGTCCGGGTCGAAGAACCGGCCGGATTCGGGATCGCGCAGGAAGGCGTCGTCCTCCCACGAGTTCCACAGGCCGGTGACCACCTCGGCGAATTCCCGCGCCCGGTCGTAGCGGTCGGCATGCGCGGCGTGGCGCTCGAAGTTGAAGTTCTGCGCCTCCGATTCGCTCGACGAGGTGACGAGGTTCCAGCCCGCCCGGCCGCCGCTGAGGAGGTCGAGGGAGGCGAACTTGCGGGCGAGGTTGAACGGCTCGTTGAAGCTCGTCGACGCCGTGGCGATGAGGCCGATGCGCTCGGTCACCACCGAGAGGGCCGAGAGCAGGGTCAGGGGCTCGAAGCTCGCCGCCCGCGAGGTGAAGCTCAGCGAGGCGGGATCGGTGTTCCGCACCCCCGAGGAATCGGCGAGGAACACCGCGTCGAAGGCGGCCGACTCGGCGAGGCGCGCGAGCTGCACGAAATGGTCGAGGCTGACATGGGCGTCGGGCCGCCCGTCCGGATGCCGCCAGGCCGCCACGTGGTGGCCGTCGGTCATCAGGAAGGCGCCGAGCTTCATCTGTCGGGATTGGGCCATGGCACGGGGCTCCGGAGGAAGGAATCAGGCCGAGCGGGCGGCGAGCGGCAGGACGGCGGCGGGACGGCGCCCCGCCTCCCGGGCGGTCGCGGCCTGGGGCTGCGCGCCCTGCGTCGCCTCCAGCCGGTCGAGGATCGCGTAGCGCAGGCCCGCCAGCACGGGATCGCGCCGGTCCCGGGGCTTTGCAGCCGGAACGTCGACGATCTCGGCGATCCGGCCGGGGCGCGGGGCCATCACCACCACCCGGTCGCCGAGCAGCAGGGCCTCGTCGACGTCGTGGGTGACGAGGAGCGCCGTGATGCCCTCGCGGGCGCAGATCCGCTGCAGCTCGTCCTGGAGCCGCGCGCGGGTGAGCGCGTCGAGGGCGCCGAACGGCTCGTCGAGCAGCAGCAGGCCCGGCCGGTTGACGAGGCCGCGGGCGATGGCCGCGCGCTGGGCCATGCCGCCGGAGAGCTGGCGCGGATAGGCCTTCTCGAATCCCGACAGGCCGACGAGGGCGACGTGCTCGGCGACGAGCCGCGCCGCCTCGGCCGCGCTCAAGTGGGCGTTCTCGAGCCCGAGGCCGATATTCTCGGCGACGGTGAGCCAGGGAAACAGCCGCGGCTCCTGGAAGACGAGGCCGCGCTCGAGGCTCGGGCCGGTGACCCGGCGCCCGTCGTGGCGCACCTCGCCGTCATGGGCGGGATCGAGCCCGGCGACGATGCGCAACAAGGTCGACTTCCCGCAGCCGCTCGCCCCCACGATGGCGACGAACTCGCCCGGGGCGACGCTGAGGTCGATGCCGTCGAGGGCCCGCAGGGGCCGGCCGTCGACGGAAAAATCCTTCGCCACGCGGGCGATCTCGATCCGGCTCTCCGGCATGGCGCCCTCTCACTCGGCCGCTTCGCGCGCGGGCGCGGCGTGAACGCGGTGGCGCGGGCGGGCGAGCCCGAGATGATCGCGCAGGGTCCGGCCGGCATAGTCGGTCCGGAACAGGCCGCGGCGCTGCAACTCGGGGATCAGCAGCGTCGCCACGTCGTCGAGCCCGGTCGGCAGGATCGGCGGCATGATGTTGAAGCCGTCGGCGCCGTAGGCCTCGAAGCGCTCCTGGAGCGCGTCGGCGACGTCCTCGGCGGTGCCGACGAGCGTCCAGTGGCCGCGGGCTCCGGCGATCCGCAGGTAGAGGTCGCGGATCGACAGGTTCTCGCGCCGCGCCAGCGCCACTAGCAGCGCCTGCCGGCTCTTGCCCCCGTTCGTCTCCGGCACGTCCGGCACCGGCCCGTCCTCCGGGTAGCCCGCGAGGTCGATGCCGAGCATCCGCTCGAGGAGCGAGCGGCCGACCACCGGATGGACCAGCGCCTGCACCGCGTCGTACTTCGCTTGCGCCTCGCTCCGCGTGCGGCCGAGGAACGGCATCGCGCCCGGCATGACCTTGAGGTCGTCCGGCGCCCGGCCGTGGCAGGAAAGCCGCCCCTTCACGTCGGCGTAGAACGCGACCGCGTCCTCCAGCGTGACCTGGGCGGTGAAGATCACCTCGGCGGTGCGGGCGGCGAGCGCCTTGCCGGCCTCGGAGGAGCCGGCCTGCACCACCACCGGGTGCCCCTGCGGCGGGCGCGGCACGTTGAGGGGGCCGCGGACGGAAAAGTGCTCGCCCCGGTGGCCGAGCACGTGGAGCTTGGCGGGATCGAAGAACAGGCCTTCGTCCTTGTCGCGGAGGAAGGCGTCGTCCTCGTAGGTGTCCCAGAGCCCCGTGACGACGTCGACGAATTCTTCCGCCCGGGCGTAGCGGCGGGCATGGGCGAGGTGGGCGTCGCGGCCGAAATTCCACGCCTCGCGCTCGTCGGCCGAGGTGACGAGGTTCCAGCCGGCCCGGCCGCCGCTCAGGTGGTCGAGGGAGGCGAACTTGCGCGCGACGTGGAACGGCTCGTTGTAGGTGGTCGAGGCGGTGGCCACGAGGCCGATGCGCTCGGTCACCGCCGAGAGGTGCGAGAGCAGGGTCAGCGGCTCGAACTGGCCGACGTAGCGGGTCGCCGTGCGGCTGAGCGCATCGATGTCGTCGCCCCGGATGCTGACGCCGTCGGCCAGGAAGATCAGGTCGAACTTCGCCGCCTCCGCGACCTGCGCGAGGCGCCGGTAATGCACCGGGTCGATCCCGGCATCGGCCTTGGCGTCCGGATGACGCCAGGCGGCGACGTGGTGTCCGCCGGGATACAGGAAGGCGCCCAGATGCAGGGTGTCGTCGCGACGCGCCATGTCGTCAGCCTCGCAAGCCGTCGGTCTCGTTCGGAAGGGGGCGGATCGCACCCGCCGGTGATACGGTTCTCGCGGACGAAATCTATTTAGTCAATCATTTTTGTGTACTATATGTCCCAAAGAGGGCTGCGGTCACTGTCCGGCCTGCTGTACCGCGATCTCCCGGGGAGGAAGTCTACCGCGCCAGTCGACAAATCCCCATCTCTCCGGCACCGCTTGCCGGCCCGCCTCTTCCGCAGTTCCCCGCCACCGCAGGACGACGATGCTGACCAACAAGGGCAAGTACGGGCTCAAGGCGATGGTCCACCTCGCAGGCCTGCCTCCGGGCGCCCGCATCGGCGTCGCCGAGATCGCCGAGGCGCACCGGATCCCCAAGAAGTTCCTCGACGCGATCCTGGGCGACCTGCGCAATGCCGGCTTCGTGCACAGCAAGAAGGGGCCGGGCGGCGGCTACGCCCTGGCGCGCCCGGCCGGGGAGATTCGTATCGGCCACGTCGTGCGCGCCCTCGACGGCCCGCTGGCGCCGCTTCCCTGCGCCAGCCGCACCGCCTACCGCCCGTGCGAGGATTGCGCCGACGAGGCGGCGTGCTCGGTGCGCCTCGCGATGCTGGCGGTGCGCAACAGCATCGCGGGCATCCTCGACAACCTGACGCTCGAACAGATGCGGGCGCTGCCGCAGGCGGAGGCCGAGGCGAGCCTCACCTACCACATCTGAGCGTCGCATCCTCTCGCGCCGGGCCTCGGGCCTCCGCCGACGCGGCAGCCCCTTCCCCGCCACGCCCGGCATCGGCGACGCGCCCGGCGAGCCAGGCGCAGGCGGCGTCGAGGTCGAGGAGGCGGGGTGCCGCGTAGGGCATCAGGTCCGCCGGGTGACCGGCGAAGATCCGGTCGGCCGCCCCCGGCGCGACGGAGAGGCCGCTGGCGCGCGGCAGCAGCAGCCCGCGCACGACGAGGTCGCGCAGGAGGGCGCTCGGCCTTGGGCCGTCGCGCCGCGTCGCCGGGGCGTCCGTCCCGCCGCCGAGAATCCGCTCCCACACCCGTCGGCCATGGCGCAGCAGGCGCTCGCGCGCCTCGTCGGGCAGATCGTGCCAGAGGGCGGGGGCGCTCAGGCGCAGGCCCGCCATCGCGACGTCGCGGCCGACCCCGCGGCCTTCCGCCTCCCGCACCAGCGCACGCAAGGAACGCACCAGGGCGGCGGCGCCGGTCCCGAGGGGCAGGTCGGCCGGGTCGAGACGGAGCGCGCGGATGGCGGCGTTCCTCTCCCGCGGCGGAACGCCGGAGGCCGGCGGTTGCAGGGCGAAGGCCAGCACCGCGGCGCGGCCGAGATAGGTGGTCCCGTCGGCCGTCCGTGCCGCCACGCCCTGCGGCGTGGACGCGACCGACAGACAGGTCGTCTCGGCGACGTGGAGACGCCCCGCATGCTGCCGCAGCGCTTCGACGAGGTGCAGGGGGGCCACAGGCAGCGGGCCGGTCTCCTCGGCCAGCAGGGTCGCGAACTCGGCCCGGCGCAGGCGACGACAGCGGGAGCCCTGCGCCTCGATCACGGTGACCTGCACCCGTGCCTCGCGGCGCAGCAGGTGGGAGGCGAGGCTCACGCCGCCCGCGCTCGCCCCGATCACCAGGACGTGGCGGCCACGGGTGGCCGGCGCGGGCCCGGGAGCCGGACGAGGGATTCCTGTGTGCTGCGTGTCCGACATCGATCGTTCCCCGCGGTTGGGCAGGTTCTCATCGCTGTCAGTCTCTGCGGCCCAGGCCGGCCGGTCAACGAGAATGTTCTCTTTATAGAACGATCGCCAATGGAAATATCTGCTGCTGCTGGCGTCCCGCATAGAAAATAGCGAGCATTATCATCAAAAATGGTCGCCTTGAGCCGGTGAATCGATTGCCACCCAATCGATCCGGCTCTAGTCCGCGGAGTCATGTTCGTTTAAAAGAACGAACCGAAAATTCCCCTTCATTCCGGAGCGCCTGCGTCATGTCCCTCACGCGCCGCCACGCGACCCGCCTGCTCCTGAGCGCCGCAGCGGGCGCCGCCCTGCCGGCCATCCCGTCCGGCCCCCCGCTCCTCGCGGCCCCGGCCGAGACGCCGGTCCGCGGCGGCACGCTGAACTGGGTGTTCTTCCCCGAGCCGCAGGCGATCATCGCCATCAACACCACGTCGGGCACCGGCCAGACCATCGGCAGCAAGATCAACGAGGGGCTGCTGCGCTACGCCCGCGACATGACCCCGCTGCCCAACCTCGCGACGGAGTGGGCGATCAGCCCGGACGGCCTGCGCTACCGCTTCGCCTTGCAGCGCGGCGTGACCTGGCACGACGGCCGGCCGTTCACCTCTGCCGACGTGGCGTTCTCGCTCCTGCGCCTGCGCGAGGCGCATCCGCGCGGGCGCATCACCTTCGCCAACGTCGCCGAGATGCGCACGCCCGACGCTCACAGCGTCGAGATCGTGCTGTCGCGGCCGGCCCCGTTCCTGATCAGCGCCTTCGCGGGGGCGGAATCCCCCATCGTGCCGCGCCACGTCTACGAGGCGATCCGGCCGGAGGCGAGCGCGAGCCTCGCCCAGACCATCGGCACCGGACCGTTCCTGCTCAAGGAGTGGGTGCCGGGCAGCCATCTCCTGTTCGAGCGCAACCCGAACTACTGGGACGAGGGCAAGCCCTATCTCGACCGGATTGTGCTGCGGATCATCACCGATCCGGGCGCCCGGGCGGCGGCGTTCGAGGCCGGCGAGGTCGATCTCGGCGGCAATCCGGTCCCGCTCGCCGACCTCGCCCGCCTGCGGGCCCTGCCGAAGCTCGTCGTCGACACCACGACCTACGCCTATTCCGGGCCGCAGACCCAACTCTTCTTCAACCTCGATACCGGGGTGCTGCAAGACGTGAGGGTGCGCCGGGCGGTGGCGCACGCCATCGACCTCAAGGCGCTGCTGGCGGCGGTGTATTTCGGGCACGGCGCGGTCTCGCCGACCCCGGTCAGCGTCGTGCATCCGAAGTTTCACGATTCGAGCCTCGGGCCGGTGCCGTTCGACGTGAAGCGGGCCGAGGCTTTGCTCGACGAGGCCGGCCACCGCCGCGGTCTGGGCGGCACCCGCTTCCCGCTCCGGCTCACCCTCAACCCGTTCCTGGAAGGACGCTACGGCGACTTCATCCGCCAGGCGCTGACGCGGATCGGCATCGCGGTCGATTTCCAGCGCCTGGATCTCGCGACCTATCTCACCCGGGTCTACCGCGACCGTGCCTTCGACGTGACGATCGAGTCCCTGTCGAACACCTTCGACCCGACGATCGGGGTGCAGCGCGCCTACTGGTCGAAGAACTTCAAGCTCGGCCTGCCGTTCTCGAACGCTGCGCACTACGCCGACCCGGAGGTCGACCGCCTGCTCGAAGCCGCCGCCATCGAGCCCTACGAGGCGCGCCGCCGCGAGCTGTTCGTCACCTTCCAGCGCCGCATCCGCGCCGACCTGCCGTCGGTCGACCTGATCGCGCCCTCCGGCATCATCGTGGCGCACCGCAAGGTGAAGAATTTCGCCCCCGGCGCCGAGGGGATCACCGGCAATTTTGCGGATCTGTCCATCGACCCGCGGGATGCGTGAGGAGCCCGCACCGGCCGGGCTGCGGCGATTGCGCTCTGAGCGTAGTGCCGCGGTTCATGTAGGATGGGTCGCACCCGTGGGGCGGCGGCATGATCTTCGAGTGGGACAACGAGAAGAGTGCGGCGACTCTCACCGCCCGCGGCTTCGATTTCGCGCACGCGTCGCGCATCTTCGAGGGCCTCACCCTCCAGACGCAGGATATGAGGCGGATATACGGTGAGATGCGGGTGAGTGCGGTCGGCGAGATCGATGGCGATATGATCCAGGTCGTCTTCACCGATCGAGTGAGCGGGCGCCGAATCATCTCGGCCCGTACGGCAAGCCGGAAGGAGCGAAGGAAATGGCACGCGTTAGTCTTGAAGACCTCCGCAAGGTTGCCGCACCCGTAGACCGTGCGAAGATCGACGCGACGACGGAGGAGGACATCCGCCGCCACATGATCGAGGACGGCGAGGATCCCGACGCGGAACCGACCGGGTACCGTCTCGTGTGGCCGATTGCGGCGATCCGGTCGCGGCTCGGCATGACCCAGAGCGTCTTCGCCGACGCCCTCGGCGTACCGGTGGCGACCTTACGCAACTGGGAGCAGGGCCGGACCCAGCCGGATCCGGCAGCTTTGGCGCTCTTGCGCATCGTAGAGCGCGAGCCCGAGGCCGCCTTCCGGGCACTCGGGGTCGCGTATCGGGCGCCGGCCGAACGGCAGGGCTGACGCCCCGCTACCACGCCGGCTCGAGGAACCCGCCGTAGCGGTCGAGCAGGAACCGCTTCACCTCCGGCGAGCGGTAGGTGGCGATGAAGGCGGCGAGCCGCGCGTCGTCGCGGTTGTTCGGACGGGCCACGAAGCTCAGCGTGTAGTGCCTGTCGCCGGCCCCGTCGGTGATGAGGGCGGTCTTCGGGTCGCCGCCGGCGGCGATCAGGTAGGTGAAGCTGATCTGGGCCAGGGCCACGTCGTCGAGGACGCGGGGAAGCTGCGCGGCGTCGAGTTCGAGGATGCGCAAGCCCTTCGGGTTCTGCACGACGTCCGCCACCGTGACCGCGTCGCCGAGGCCCGGCTTGAGGGAGACGAGGCCGGCCTTCTCGAGCAGGTGCAGGCCGCGGGCGGCGTTGACCGGGTCGTTGGCGATCGCGACCGAGGCGCCCTTCGGCACGTCCTCCAGGCGCTTAAGCGACTTCGAGAACAGGCCGACCGGCAGGATGATGGCCGGCGCCACCGGCACCAGGGCGTAGCCCCGGGCCTTGATGGCGCTGGTGAGGAAGGGCACGTGCTGGAACAGGTTGGCGTCGAGGCTGCCGGTCGCCACCGCCTCGTTCGGGGTGACCCAGTCGGTGAACTCGACGATCTCGACGCTCTGCCCCTGCGCCCGGGCGAGCGTCGCGGCGACGTCGAGGGTCTGGGCGACCGGGCCGGCGGTGGTGCCGATGCGCAAGGGTGCCGCGGCCCGGGCGGGACTGACGCGAACGCCTCCGATGGAAGCGGCTGCGAGGGCGGTACCGAGGATCACCCGGCGGGTGAGGATGCTGGTCATCAGGCGGCCGCCTGAATCGCGGCGCGGGGCGTGCGGTGCGCCAGGGCCTCGACGAGCTGGCCGGCGGCCAAGGCGATCCGGGCCTCCAGGGCCGCGTCGGCGGGGCGGCTGTCGCGGAACTCGGCATCGCTGGCATAGACCGAGGTCGCGACCGTGTGAGCCCCGAAGAACCCGAAGAGCGGCCGCAGCTGGTGCTCGACGACGAGGGCGTGGCGATGCCCGCCGCCGGTCGCCGCGACGATCACCGGCCGGTCGGCCAGCGCCGCCGGGTCGATGAGGTCGAAGACGTGCTTGAACAGGCCGGCATAGGAGCCCTTGTAGACCGGGCTCGCCACGATCAGGGCGTCGGCCTCGGCGATCGCCCGGACCAGGGCGGCGCCACGGGCGGTCAGGTCGCCCGGGGTGTAGGCGGCGCCGAGCTCGGGCCCGCCGTCGAGGAGGTCGAGGAGCTGGACGTCGACGGGCCGGCGCGCGGCCACGGCCTCGGCGATGGCGCCGACGAGAGACCGCGACTTCGACGGCCGGTGGGTGTTGCCGCTGAAGCCGACGATGCGGAAGCGGGTGGTCTGGCGCAGGCTCATGGAAAAATCCTCGTGCTTGGGGGGATGCGGTCAGGCGTGGTGGCAGGCGACGGCGTGAGCCTCGGCGACCGGGCGCAGGACCGGGTCGTCGCGACGGCAGAGGTCGGTCGCCAGCGGGCAGCGGGGATGGAAGCGGCAGCCGGACGGGACATCGGCCGGGCTCGGCAGGTCGCCGCCCAGCGGCGGCGCCTGGCGCTTTCGCGCGGGGTCCGGCACCGCCGCGATGAGGGCGCGGGTATAGGGGTGGCGCGGGGCGGCCCACAGGGCCCCGGTCGGCGCGCTCTCGACGATGCGGCCGAGATACATCACCAGCACCCGGTCGGCGACGTGATTGACCACCGACAGGTCGTGGGAGACGAACAGGTAGGCGAGGCCGAGTTCGCGGCGCATCGCGGCGAGCAGGTTGAGGATCTGCGCCTGGACCGAGAGATCGAGGGCCGAGACCGGCTCGTCGCAGACCACGAGGCGCGGCTCGACCACCAGGGCGCGGGCGATGCCGATGCGCTGGCGCTGGCCGCCGGAGAATTCATGCGGATAGCGCGTCGCCGCGCTCGCCGGCAGGCCGACCTGGTCGAGGGCGCGGGCGACCCGGGCGCGGCGCTCGCCCCGGCCGCCGAGGCCATGCACCTTGAGCGGCGTCTCGAGGATGCGGCCGACGGTGTGGCGGGGGTTGAGCGAGGCGAAGGGGTCCTGAAAGACCATCTGCGCCCGGCGGCGATAGGCGCGCAGATCGCCGCCGCGGAGGCCGCGAACCGGCACCCCGTCGAACACGATCTCGCCGCCCTGCGGTTCGACGAGGCGAAGGAGGCTCTTCGCCAGGCTCGACTTGCCGCAGCCGGACTCGCCGACGAGGCCGACGGTCTCCCCGCGCGCGACCGTCAGGCTGACGCCGTCGACCGCCCGCACCCCGTTGTAGGCGGTCGTCAGGTCAGAGACCGAGAGCAGCGTCATGGCGAATGTCTTGTTGATGGCCGGGAATGCGGATCGGAAGGACGGGACGCGCGATCGCGGTCGTGACCGGGCAGGCGACGATGCGCCCGCCGGGCCGCGCCACGGCCGGCGGCGGGGCGGCGCGGCAGCCCGGCTCGGCCAGCGGGCAGCGGGATGCGAAGGCGCAGCCGGGCTGGCCGTGCGCCGAGGCGATCGAGCCCGGGATCTCCGGCAGGGCCTCGCCGCGCAGGACTTCACCGTGGAGACCCGCCCGGCCGCGGGGCGAGGCGGCGAGGAGGCCGCGCGTGTAGGGATGGAGAGGATCGTCGAACAGCGCGTCCGGCTCCGCCTCCTCGACCCGGCGGCCGGCATACATCACCACCACGCGGTCGGCCCATTGCCCGACCACGCCGAGGTCGTGGGTAATGAGCAGCACCGCCATCCCGAGGTCGCGGCGCAAGCCGTCGATCAGATCGAGCACCTGGGCCTGGATCGTCACGTCGAGGGCCGTGGTCGGCTCGTCGGCGATGAGGAGTTTTGGCGCGCAGGCGACCGCGACGGCGATCATCACCCGCTGGCGCATCCCGCCGGAGAGCTGGTGCGGATAGGCATCGACCCGCCTGTGCGGATCGGGGATGCGCACCCGGTCGAGGAGGTCGACGGCGCGGGTCCGGGCGGCGCGGGCCGAGAGGCCCTCGTGCCGGCGCAGAACCTCGGCGATCTGGACGCCGACGGTGAGCACCGGGTTCAGGGCCGTCATCGGCTCCTGGAACACCATCGCGATCTCGCGCCCGCGGATCTCGCGGAACCGGCGCTCGCTCAAAGTCCCGATATCGCGGCCGTCGAACCGGATCGTGCCGGACGCGATCCGGCCGCGCGGCGGCAGGAGGCGCATCAGGGCGAGCGCCGTGAGCGACTTGCCGGAGCCCGACTCGCCGACGAGGGCGACCGTCTCTCCCGGATCGACGGTGAAGCTCAGGTCTTGCACCGGCCGGGCCCGCGGGAAGGCGATGCCGAGGCCCTGGACATCGAGAAGCGCCATCTCACGCCTCCCCGGCGAGGCGGGGATTGAGCGCGTCGTTGAGCCCGTCCCCGACGAGGTTGAGGGCGAGCACGCTGAGCACGATCGCGACCCCGGGGATCGCGGTCAGATACCAGGCGCTGCGCAGGACCTCACGGCCCGAACCGATCATGCTGCCCCAGCTCAAGACGTTCGGGTCGCCCAGCCCCATGAAGGACAGGGCCGATTCCATCAGGATGCCGGAGGCGACCATCACCGAGGCGGTGACGACGATCGGCGGCAGGGCGTTGGGCAGGATTTCGGCGACCACGATCCGCACGGGCCCGTAGCCGAGGCCGCGGGCGGCGGTGACGAAATCCTTCTCGCGCAGGGAGCGGAACTCGGCCCGGGTGAGCCGGGCCACGGTCGGCCACGAGGTCGCCCCGATGGCGAGCGTGATCGCCGGGATCGAGGGCTGCGCGATCGCCACCAGCACCACCAGCAGGATGAAGGACGGAATGGTCTGGAACAGGGCGATCAGGCGGCCGAGGGCGCGGTCGATCCGCCCGCCGGCATAGCCGGCCGCGGCGCCGACCAGCACGCCGACGGCGAGGCCGGTGGCGGCGGCCGCGAAGCCGACGAGGAGGGAGACCCGGGCGCCGTGGGCGATCCCGGCGGCGACGTCGCGGCCGAGGGAATCTGTGCCCAACGGATAGGCCGGGTCCTGGCCCGGCCACAGGAAGGGCTGCGCCACCATGCCGAGCGGATCGTCGGGATAGGCGACCGGCGCGGCCAACGCCGCCGCCGCGACCAGGCCGAGGATCGCGAGGCCGGACAGGGCGGTCGGGTTGCGCAGGAAGGCCCGCAAGGCCCGGCGCGGCGCGGGCGCCGGCGGCGCGGTCCCACGATCCACGGCGGCGGGGGCCTGCGCGAGGGGCAGGGTCATCGGCGACGAGGTCATGAGCGCACCGCGATGCGAGGGTCGAGGATCGCCTGGATGAGATCGACCGCCACGTTGGCGACGAGGACCAGGAGCGAGGAGAGCAGGAGCACGCCGAGCAGCACGCTGAAGTCGCGCGCCATCACCGCCTCGAAGGCGAGGCGCCCGAGGCCGGGCCAGGAATAGACCGTCTCGACCACGACGGCGCCGCCGAGAAGCCCGCCGACATGCATGCCGGCCACCGTGGTGACCGGCAGGAGCGCGTTGCGCAGGACGTGGCGCAGGGTGACCGCGAGCGGCGACAGGCCCTTGGCGGCGGCGGTGCGCACGAAGTCCTGGGCCCGCACCTCCAGCATCGCGGCGCGCACGAGGCGCGCGTAGATGGCGACATAGAACAGGGCGAGCGACAGGCCGGGCAGCACCATGTAGCGCATCTGGTCGATGAGGGCCGCGACGCCGGTGAGCCCCTGCCCGATGGTGCGCGCGCCGCCGCTCGGCAGCCAGCCGAGCTTCACCGAGAACAGCACGATCAGCATCAGGCCGATCCAGAAGCCCGGCACCGAGTAGAACAGCAGCACCGCCACCGACAGAATCCGGTCGAGGAATCCGCCCGGCGCCCGGGCCATCAGCGCGCCGAGCGCCAGGCCTGCGAGCAGCGCGAGGGCGAGCGCCAGGCCCATCAGCATCAGCGTGCCCGGCAGGCGCTGCCCGATCAGCTCGGCGACCGGCATGTTGTAGCGCGGCGAAACGCCGAGGCTCAGATGGGCGAGGTTGTTCAGGTAGGCCAGGAACTGATCGAGCACCGGCAGGTCGAGGCCGAAGCGGCTGCGCAACGCCGACAGCGTCTCCTCGGTCGCGGAGCCCGCCTCGCCCGCCATCACGTCGGCGGCGTCGCCGGGCGCGAGGCGCAGCAGGAAGAAGTTCACCACCAGGATCAGGAAGGCCGTCGGCGCAGCCTCGAGGAGCGCCCGCCCCAGCACGGGAAGCAGGCGGCGTGTTCGGTCCATTGGGGGTGACTCCGGCGCGATGCCGCCAGGCCGCGGCGGTCGGCCTAAATTCATATTGTCGATCTATTTTGTCAACTATAGGATGCCGGCATCGTCGGGGCCCGCGGCCCGGCATGCAAGGCGAACCCCGTCATGACCCTGATCCACCCTCCCGGCGCCCTCGTCGGCCGATCCGGCTTCGCGAGCCCGGCCGACTTCCCGGACAGTCCGCTGTCACGGGCGCTGGCGGAGCCGCTGCTGCTCGGCCTGTTCCTGCCGATCCAGGCCGGCGGCTGGACCGCCTCGACCCTGCCGCGCACCACCGACTGGAGCTTCGACTACAACCGCGACTTGGTTCTGGAGGCCGAGCGGCTCGGCTTCGACCTCGTCTTCGCCCTGTCGCAATGGCTGCCGAAGGGCGGCTATGGCGGCGTGCTCGACGGGCAGGCCCTCGATTCCTTCACCAGCATCGCGGCCCTGTCGGCGCTGACCCGCCGCATCCTGCTGGTGGCGACCGTGCACGTGCTCTACGGGCCGTGGCACCCGCTGCACTTCGCCAAGTTCGGCGCCAGCCTCGACCACATCTCCGGCGGCCGCTTCGGCTTCAACGTCGTCACCGGCCACCGGGCGGTGGAGCACGAGATGTTCGGCTGGCCGCGCATCGAGCACGACCGGCGCTACGCGCTCGCGGCCGAGTTCGTCGAGGTGGTGCAACGCCTGTGGCAGGACGACGAGCCGTTCTCGTTCACGGGCGAATCCTCGTGGTGCCTCGGCGACGGCTTCGTGACGCCCAAGCCCCGCTACGGCCGTCCGATCCTCGTCAACGCCACGGGCTCGGAGGCGGGGATCGCCTTCGCGGGGCGCTATTCCGACATCGTGTTCGTGACGAGCCCGGCCGGTGCCGACATCGACAGCGCGCTTGAGGCTCTGCCCGATCACACCGCCCGGGTGAAGGCGGCGGCGCGCGGGTTCGGACGCGAGGTCCGCACGCTCATCAACCCGCTGGTGATCTGCCGCGAGACGGAAGCCGAGGCCTGGGCCTATGCCGATGCCATCGTGGCGCACGCCGATCCGCGTAGCCCGAAGGGGTTTCGCACCCTCGATTCCGACGCCCATGCCTGGAAGGGCCGCGAGACCCGTCCCGACCCCTACGGTGCCATCGGCGGCAACATCCGGGTGATCGGCTCGCCCGAGCAGGTGGTGGCGCAGTTCGCGGCCCTGAAGCGGGCCGGCATCGATGGGCTCCAGCTCAGCTTCTACGACTTCAAGCCCGACCTCGCCTTCTTCGGCGAGCGGGTGCTGCCGCTGATGCGCCAGGCGGGCCTGCGCGGCGCCCCGGCGGCGCTTGCGGCCTGACACGGCACTCCGAGGCTCCACCCCTTTCCCGGACGACTGAAGCGATAGCGGAAGGAAATCCGGGATCCGGGGGAGAAGTGCCGTGAAGCGGCTCTGCATGCTGCACCGTTGCAGACAGGCGGACGCTTCGCGACTTCTTGTGCTGGATCCCGGATCTCCTTCCACTTCGTTTCAGTCGGCCGGGAAAGGGGTGGCAGGAACGATATCCAGCGCATTCGACCTCCTGCACTATTGTTTCAGGACCGATCCCATGACCGCCCTCACCCGCCGCCACTTCACCGCCGGCCTCGCCGCCGGCAGCCTCGGCCTCGCCGTCCCGGCCCGCGCCGGCACGCCGCGCCGGGGCGGCACCCTGACGATGGTGATCCAGCCCGAGCCGCCGATCCTGGTGAGCCTGACCCACACCGCCGGGCCGACCACCCGGGTGAGCCCGAAAGTGACGGAGGGCCTGCTGGCCTTCGACCTCGACTTCCGGCCGCGCCCGCAACTCGCCACCGCCTGGGAGGTCAGCGGCGACGGCCTGCGGTACCGCTTCTCCCTGCGGCGGGGCGTCAAGTGGCACGACGGCCGGCCCTTCACCTCCGCCGACGTCGCGCACTCGGTCCGGCTCCTCAAGGAGCATCATCCGCGTGGGCGCGGCACGCTCGCGGGCGTCGTCGACGTGCCGACGCCCGATCCCCACACCGCCGAGATCGTGCTGTCGCGCCCGGCCCCCTACCTGCTCGCGGCGCTCACCGCGTCCGAGACGCCGATCGTGCCGAAGCACCGCTACGACGGCGACGTGCTGGGTGGATTCAAGTGGTCGTCGCAACGGCTTGGCGGAGGGCGGCTGTGATGGCAGGTCGGCGGCGTTCGGATCGGTGTCTTCGAGAGAAATTGCGGTCACCGGGTCGTCCCGGGGTCGGTTTACGCGTGACGCCGCGGGAGTTCTGGGCGTTCATCGCTCAAGGTCTCTCCAGCGAGGACGCAGCGATGAAGGTCGGGATCTCGCCACCGGTCGGCTCGCGATGGTTCCGAACAGCAGGCGGAATGGCACCGTCTCATCTGTCACCATCATCCAAGTCACCTTCTACGCGCTACCTGTCGTTCGCGGAGCGTGAGGAGATAGCGATACTGCAGGCGCAAGGTCACGGGGTCCGGGAAGTCTCCCGGCGTCTGGGGCGGGCGGCGTCGACCATCTCGCGCGAGTTGCGGCGCAATGCAGCGACCCGCAGTGGCGGCTTGGACTATCGCGCAACGACGGCGCAGTGGCACGCTGAACGTGCGGCACGCCGGCCCAAACCCGCAAAGCTGGCGGGGAACACCGCGCTACGGACCTACGTGCAGGAACGGCTCGCCGGCGCTGTCGCGACACCGGGCGGGAGCGTTCTGCCTGGACCGAGCGTTGCCTGGAAGGGACGGCGGCACGGGCGACGCCAGAGCCGGCGCTGGGGCCGATCCTGGAGCCCGCAGCAGATCGCCGAACGCCTGCGGCTCGACTTTCCGGACGATCCGACGATGCGCATCAGTCACGAGGCGATCTATCAGGCCCTCTACATTCAGGGCCGGGGCGCGCTGAAGCGTGAGTTGACCGCCTGTCTTCGCACAGGACGGGCTTTGCGAGTGCCGCGGGCCCGCTGCCTGCGGCGCGGCAAGTCGTTCGTCACCCCCGAGGTACTGATCAGCGAGCGTCCGCCCGAGGTGGAGGACCGCGCGGTACCGGGTCACTGGGAGGGAGACCTGATCCTGGGTCTGAAGAGCTCGGCGATTGGGACCCTGGTCGAGCGTACGACACGTTTTACAATGCTGCTGCATCTTCCGCCGATGGACGGCCATGGGGTGACACCACGCGCCAAGACCGGCCCATCGCTGGCGGGGCACGGGGCCGCGGCGGTCCGCGAGGCGATCACCGGCACGATCGCGCGCTTGCCGGAGCATCTGCGGCGCTCATTGACCTGGGACCAGGGGGCCGAGATGGCCGAGCATGCGCGGTTACGGATCGACGCGGGTCTGCAGGTGTACTTCTGTGATCCACGCTCACCCTGGCAGCGGGGGACAAACGAGAATACGAACGGGTTGCTGCGGCAGTACTTCCCGAAAGGAACGGATCTGAGCGCTCACAGCGTGGACGATCTTGCTGCTGTGGCCGCAGCCCTCAACAGCAGACCGCGCAAGACGCTGAACTGGAAGACGCCGGCAGAGGCACTCGACGCTGTGCTGGCCACCGTGCAAGATGGTGTTGCGATGACCGCTTGAACGTAAGCAGTCATCCGGCACGGTTATGATATCTCGATGAGTTGCGCCGGTCTTTTCCCAAGCCGTTCGGCGCCACGCTCGCCTACGACGACTGTATCTCCCCAGTACAATCGCTTACTACCATCGTGTGTTTGGATCATCGGCTTGACGATGAACGTCGCGTTGGCCTCGATCCGCCAGTCGCGCATGATCGCATCACGCGGTTTGTGGATGTTGATGGGGGCGTCGCCGCCGAGGCCTCGGCCGTGCATGATGAGACTGCACCGCAAGCGCTCGTCGCTCATGGCGGCGACGATGTCCGATATCCCGCCGACCGTCGCACCCGGCCGCAGGGCCTCGTAGCAGCGTTCAATCGCTTCCTGCTGACGGTTGAACAGCTCCCTGTAGATGTCCGGGGCACGACCCAGGAAGACCGGTTGCGTGTTCTGGGCCACGTAGCCGGCCCAACGCGCCTCGGCCACGACGGAGATGACGTCTCCGGATCGAAGCGGACGGAGCGACGGCATGTACTGCGCCGAAGGCGGCTGCGGCCAACCCGCCGACCACAGGATCATGGTCGGCACCTCGCCGCCCCGCTCCACCATGTCCGCCAGCATCCGCGCGTAGACGACGTTTTCCGGCACGCCCGGACGCGCCTCGCGGAGCAGGACATCGACCGACGCCTCGGCGAGCTCCTCGGCCTTTCGGAGGAAGGCGAGCTCCTCCGTGCTCTTAACGAAACGCGCCCCCTCCAACAGCAGGTTCGCATCGACGATCTCGGCGGCGGGCAGCGCGCGGACCAACCCGTCGAGGATGCCGGCAGGCGTGATCCCTTCGGGAAAGCGGGTGTTGCCGGCGAGGCCCGTCACGCCGATCCGGGCACGGTCGAGACCGAGCTCCCTCAAGCGGTCGATACTCATCTGCGTGTAGCCCCAACCGGTATCGATGGGACGTATGTCCGTGACCAAGTCCTGCCGTTGCAGTCAGATGTCCTTATGGACGTCCGGGCTGGTGATCGCGGTCACCTCGCCGGTCAAAGGGAAGACGCATGCCGCCTGGGAGCAATCGCCGCCTATTCCGGTGAGATAGCGCACATTGGCCTGGAAATGGTCCCATAGCCCGGTGTTGGGCGGAACGAAGATGGCGTCAAGGCGTGCCTCGGCCATCAGTTTTCTGACTTTCAGCCACCTTAGGTCACGCTCCTGTGCCGAGAACTTGGGCGCGCCCTCAACCAAGCCTTGCCACATATTCGCATTCCTCTCCTTCATGCCTCGGCGATGTGTTGCCGGACGATGGGCGACCCGTTGCAAGGCGCCATCGGCGGCAATGCCCCGGCCATGGCTCGCCGCATGGGCCCCAGGGCCTTTCCAGGCCGGCATCGAGCCTGTGGCCTCGGACTGCGACCGGCACACTCCGGCGGACGTAACGATCCGCCGTCAAGATGTCGCTAAACTGTCGTTATGACAGCTTACTACCAATTGTTAGGGGCGGCTTTTGTTCCGGCGGTTGGTGGCGCGGCCATCCCGGGCCGGCTTGAGCCACCCAACCAGACTGGCAGGCGGAAAACATGGTCAGGGTTGGAACCGATCACCCCGCGCCGTGTTGAAGCGATAACGACAGCAGGCTGTCATTATCGCAGGTAGATGACAAATCGGGGATTATCATGGGTTCTGCGCCGAGGAAGGCCTCGAAGGACATCGACCGCCTCCGCCGGGCCTGGTCCGGTCTCGCCATCGAGGTGTTCCGCCTCAACGGCGACTTGGTCGAAGGGGGGGACGCGCTGGTTCGCGACCTCGGGCTGACCAGTGCCCGCTGGCAGGTCCTCGGCGCCGTCGCCCTTTCCCCAGTGCCGCTGCCGGTCGCCCACATCGCCCGCAACATGGGCCTCGCCCGCCAGTCGGTTCAGCGCGTCGTCGACGACATGCGTGACGACGGGCTGGTCCGGCTCGAACCCAACCCCCACCACCGCCGCGCGCCGCTCGTCGCCATGACGCCGCAGGGCGAGGCCGCCTACGAACGGGCCATGGCGCGCAAGGACCTCTGGGCCGACGTGCTTACCGAAGGGATGTCGGCGGAGACCATCGAGGCGGCAGGCACGCTCCTGCGCACGATGCAGCAGCGGATCGCCGCCTCCCACGAACACATCGCTTCCATTGCCGCCACACGAAAGGAGACACAGGAATGAACCGCGCCGAAGCCACGCGGGAGTATGATGCCGACGTGATCGTCGTCGGCGCCGGGCCCATCGGCCTGACGACCGGCAACGCCCTGCGCCACCACGGCGTCTCGTGCCTGCTCCTGGAGGAACGCACCGAACCCAAGGCGTACTCGCGCGCCAACAACCTCTGGGCACGCCCGCAGGAACTGCTCGCCGGCATCGGCCTGCGCGACGCCCTGGCCGAGAACAGCTACGCCATCCACACCATCAACTTCTTCGTCAACGGCACGCCGACAACGCCCATCCCCATCGCCGACGTCGCCAGTCCCTACCCGAAGGTACTGTACAGCGGACAGGACGTGATCGAGCGGACCCTGACCGCGGAGTTCGAGCGGCGGGGCGGCCGGCTCGACCGGGGCTGCAGAGTCACAGGCGTCGACCAGGACGACGAGGGCGTCACCGTGGTGCTCAGGCGGGGCGAGGACGGGCCGGAGGAGCGCCGCCGCTGCCGCTACCTCGTGGCCGCCGACGGCGCCAAGAGCACGGTCCGGCCGATGCTCGGCCTGGACTTCAAGCCCGAGCGGCTGCCGAACTGCATGAACCGGCAGGTCGACGCCCGGCTGTCCTGGCGCCGCTCGCGGGAGCCCGACCAGCTCTGGTTCTTCTACTACGAGCGGGGCTTTGCGGGCATCCTGCCGGTCTGGGGCGGCTATCACCGGCTGTTCTTCCTGGCCGACGACACCGGCGTGCCGGACCGTGACCCGACCCTCGACGAGATGCAGGCGGTGGCGCGCGAGGTGACGGGCGACGAGACCCTGACCCTGTCGGACCCGCAATGGCTCACCCACAGCCGCTTCCACTACGGGGTCTCGCCCGGCTACGCCCGCGGCCGCGTGTTCCTGGCGGGCGATGCCGGGCACCTGTCGCTGCCCATCGGCGGCCAGGGCATGAACGCCGGCCTGCACGACGCGGTGGAGATCGCGTGGCGGCTGGCCATGACCCTGCGGGGCGAGGCGGCGCCGGTCGTCCTCGATTCCTACGACGGCGAGCGGGGCAAGGAGCACGCGCGATTGAGCGCTCAGCAGGCGCGTGGCTTCCGCTGGACCGTCTACCGCGGTCCCGTCGCCGACACAGTTCTGGGGCTGGCCGCGAAGGCTCTGCCGAACCTGGGCTCGCTGCTGCAGGGGACCGACGACATGCAGCAGATGGGCGTCGAATACCCCAAGAGCCTCCTGAACGAGGACCGCCTTTCCGGTTTGGCGACCATGCTGCGGCCGGGGCCGAAGCCCGGCGAGCGGGCGCCGGACGCGGAGGTGACCCATGACGGCGAGACCACGAGCCTGTTCCGGTTCCTCACCAACCCGGACGGCCATACGACCGGCTGGGCGCTGCTCTGCTTCGATGGACGGTCGTCGGATGCGGGCGCCTCGCTCCTCGAAGCCGTCGAGGCCGTGACGCCCTGGACCTGGGTGCGGCCGCGCCTCGTGCTGGCGGGCCCCCTGCTCGACGGCGTGAGCGTCCCCGCGCTCTCCGACATGGACGGCAAGGCGCACGGGGCCTACGGGCTGGAGGGCCGGCCGGCCTTGGTCCTCGTCCGGCCGGACGGACACATCGCCTTCCGCGGCGACGCCGACCGTGCCGACCGGTTGGTCGCTTACTGCCGGAAGGCTTTCGGTGCGGAACCGGTACGGTCGACGGGCGTGCTCCTCGCCGCGCAATAGGGCGGAGGAACAAGGACGACGCCGAAACGGTAGCCCGCCGCGCGACGGTCGGCCCGGAACTTCCCGGTTCCCGGGACCAACCGTCGCTTCGGCTCGGAAGCGGCTGGAACGACGGTGCCGAGGGCTGGTGGCTATGCCGGAAGCCGGCCATCCGGCGTGTAGCGGTCGACGGCCTGGGGGAGCTCCCGGGACAGGCGGGAGAGGAGCTCGTCTCGGGACAGGCCGGTGCGCTGGATCAGGGTCGCGAGGACGTCCGGCCCTATGGCCTGTGCAGGAACCCGCAACGTGAGATGGGTCGCGCTGTTCTACATCGGCTTGCAGCCCGCTTCACACCACGCATCCTACAAAAAACCAATCATATAAGCTTTACATTTACGCAAGCACTGACTCTATTACCTGAATTGCGGTTTGCATGAGCAATAGTCCGCGGAATCATGAACTGGGCGATGCGGATGACAGTTTCAAAATATTATTTAGTTTCGGAACCTGAAGAGCCGCCGTTCAATGATGCGCTGGGAGCCTATCCAGGCAGCCTCGATCATCTCTGGATCGCCCAAGCTCATCATCGCGTGAAGACGGCCTTGCCCCTGGTGCGCCCTTCGATCATGTCGCGGAAGGCCTCGCGCGCCTCGGTCATCGCAACCACGGACCCGACTTCCGGCTCGATCCCATTTGCGATGATGAACCGCATCATGTCTTTCATCTCATCGAGCGTACCCATGATGGTGCCGCGGATGTCGAGTTGCTCGACGAAGATGCGCGCGAGCTCGGTTTGTCCGACGTGGCCCGAGACGATCCCGTTGATGACGACGACGCCGCCGCGCTTGACCGACTTCAAGGTGTGATCCCACGTCGCCGTGCCGACATTGTCGACCACCGCATCGACGCGACGCGGCAGGGCCTCGCCATGGCGGAAGATCCGGTTGGCGCCGAGACGCTCGGCGATCTCGGCGCCTTGATCGTTGCGGGTCGTGACCCACACTTCGAAGCCCGCCGCCCGACCCATCTGAATGAGCGCCGTCGACATGCCTCCCGAAGCGCCCTGCACCAGCAGGGTCTGGCCAGGCATCAGACGCGACTTGGTGAAGAGCGAGCGGTAGGCGGTCAGCCAGGCCGTCCCGAGCACGGATGCGTGGAGCGCCGACAAACCTTCGGGGAGAGGCAGTGCGTTGCGCTTAGGGACGGCGACGTAATCGGCCATCGTCCCGGGCACGAGCTCGCTGAAGATGTGCCAATTGGGATCGATGGTCTCGTCGGCCTTCCAGTCGTCCGATCCCATGACCGGATAGATCACGACGGGCGTTCCATCGTCGAGCAGGCCGGCACCATCGTTGCCGAGTATCATCGGATAGGGAACGGGCTTGTCGTTCACCAGCCCGCGCAAGGTAAAGACGTCATGCCGGTTCAGGCTGGCGTGGGTGATCTTCACCCGCAGCCAGCCCTCCTCGATGACGGGGTCCGGCATTTCGCCTACGACGACGGAGGCGAGTGGATCGTCGGGGTTCTTTTCCTTGGCGTAGACGGCAAGCATGGTCGCTCCTTACAGGAATCCTCGATCCCATAGTGGTGCGGTCGGCGGCCGGGGATCGCGTGGCTCGGGCCGCTCGCGGCCTCAAGAGGGTGCGTGGCCCTCGACGATGTCGGCGAAGGCTGCGTGGGCTTCGGTCAGACGGTACGAACCGTCCCGCCGTCGATCACGAACTCGGCGCCGTGGATTGCGGCCGCCCGGTCCGATGCGAGGTAGGCAATAAGATCGGCCACCTCTTCGGGCTCCGCACCGCGACCGATCCCGATGCCGCCGAGGGCGTCCAGCACGGACCGCCGAGCGTCCTCCATCGTGCCGCCGTTGGCGTCCTGAAGCCGCTTGAGGAAGTCCCCGACGGCATCGGTCATGATCCACCCCGGCGAGACCGAGTTGACCCGCAAGCCCTTCGGCCCAAGCTCCTTCGAGATCGACTTGCTATAAGTCCTCAGCGCGGCCTTGGCGGCGGCGTATCCCGTCGTCGACTCGGGCAGCGGCAGGATCGACTGGATCGAGGTTACGTGCACCACGGTGCCACTGCCCCGCTCTAGCATTTGCGGTATCAGCAACCGGTCCAGCCGCACCGTCGCCAGCAGGTTGAGGCTCAGCTCGGCAAGCCAATGCTCGTCGGTCAGCGCGGCAAACCCGCCGCCCGGCGAGGCGGAGCCGCCGACGACATGGGCGAGAATGTCGATGCCGCCGAGCCGGTCGAGGGCCGCCTTCGCGAATGCCTGGCCGCCCTCCGCGGTCGTCAGGTCGCCCTGGACATACTCGACGCCCTCGATGGGATCCTTGATCGTACGGGCGGCGGTGACGACACGGGCTCCACCGGCCAGGAAGCGCTCGACCGTGGCGCGGCCCAGCCCCTTGGTGCCGCCGCTGACGAGTACGCGCTTGCCGGCGAACTCGGTTGGATCTGCGGTCATGCCCATACCGTCGTCTCCAGCGTCTTGATGGCGTTACCTTCCATCTTGAAGCGGTAGGTGAAACGCAGCGGGCTGCCGGGGAAGTCTCCGTGGCAGGGGCCTTCGAGGACGACATCGCCGTCTTCCTCCCGGGCAGTGTCGGGCTCGAAGACTGCTTTCACGGCGATTCCTTCTTCCTTGAGAAGCTTGCGGATCTGCTCCTTTCCTTCGTGACGCTTGTCGTTGTCGATGAAGACGGCGTTCGGCAGGAAGTGCTTCATCATGCCTTCGAGATCGAGGCGCAAGTTTGCTGCGATATAGCCCGCAATGGGACCCGATATATTCAGTGTCATTGTTTCTCTCCACCTGCTGCGGTGGAGTCAATTTAGGAGCGAACCGGCCTTGCGATAATCGCTTCAAAATGCGATGCGGTATTTCGATAAACGAAACAATCCTGATCGGGTCGATGGGCGATGCGCGGAACCAGTATCGGCGATCTCGAAGCGGTCGCGGCGATTGCACAGCGGGGGAGCTTCAGGTCCGCGGCCGACGAATTGCGCGTGTCGAGCACCGCACTCAGCAATGCCATCGCCAAACTGGAAGCGGACCTGGGCGTGCGCCTGTTCAACCGCACGACTCGCAGCGTGTCGTTGACGGAGGCTGGCCGAAACCTGCTGAATTCGACCTTGCCGGCGCTCCAGGAAATCCAGGCCGCGCTGGACGTCGCCCGCGGTCAGCAATCCACGCCGGCCGGCACGTTGCGCATCAATGCTTTCGCCACGGCGGCGCGTTTCGTCCTGCCGACGCTGATCCTGCCGTTCCTGGAGCGCTACCCCCAAGTTCACATCGACCTCGTCACCGAAGGCAACCTCGTCGACATCGTGAGAGACGGTTTCGACATCGGCGTGCGCGTCGAGGGATTGGTGCCAGTCGATATGATTTCGGTGCCCGTGGGACCGCCGATGCCGTTCGCGGTGGTCGCTTCTCCGATCTATCTCGAAACCCATCCGCGGCCGCGCTCCCCGACCGATCTCACAGCACATCGCTGCATCCGTGGGAGACTTCCCAAGGGGACGATCCTGAAGTGGCGGTTCGAGAAGGGCGGGGAACATCTCGAAATCGATGTCGACGGTCCCATCACGCTGGATGAGCCTGGCCTTGTCCGAACCGCTGTGATGCATGGCACCGGTCTGGGTTTCCTCTTCGAACCCGATGTCGCCGCGGACATCGCCTCAGGCAGGATGGTGCGGGTGCTGGAGGACTGGACGCCCCCGGGGCTCAATATCGCGATCTATTATCCGAGCCGTCGAAACCTGACGGCCGCGCTACGCGCTTTCGTCACGGCGGCACGCCAGCTCAGCAGGGACTGACTGCTCATCTCGCGAGAGCAAGCGTCGCACGGTCACCAGCGGTCGAAGGGGGCGCAGATCCTCGAACGATGCGATGCGTTCCCCGGCACCCTCGCCGACGTCGCGAGCAACCATGACGCCCACGTCCAGCATGGTGAACCGGAAACCGTCGTGGCAGGTCGTTGCGGTCAACGCGCGCCCATCGCGCACCTGATGTCCGACCGCGTGCTGTTCTACGACGGGACCGAGATGAAGTTCGTACGCCCCTTCTCGGCCGAGGGCGCCTGAGTGGCGCCTCATGGCCCGACATCCACCTCGGCCCGACTCTCCGGCCGGCATCGGCTGGCCGAGGCCGAGGTCCAGGACCACGGCCTCCTCGTGCCCGGTCCCACAGCATGGGCAGGATCGTCTCGGCCATCGCCCACGCGCGCCGGCCGGCATGGCCGCGGCGGCGGGATAAGCCAGTTGTCACGGGCCTTTGACGCTGCGGCGCCCTTGCGAATCCGCCAATCGTGTTGAGCCCGGGGGCGCATCTGGTACAAGCCGCGACGTGATGGACGAGACGCCGAGAGACCGCCCGCAGGCGACACTGGAAACGGTCCGCCGCGACACCGACCGCATCCTTTCGGAGATCTCCGGGACCGGCCTGATCGACCCGTTCGCGGCGGCCGTGCGCGCCACGCGCATGCCGATGATCATCACCGACCCGCGCCAGCGCGACAACCCGATCATCTTCGTCAACGACGCCTTCTGCCGCCTGACCGGCTACGACCGTGGCGAGATCGTCGGGCGCAACTGCCGCTTCCTCCAGGGTCCGGAGACGGACAAGGAGGACGTCGCCCGCATCCGCATGGCGGTGGCCGCGCGCCAGAAGATCGAGATCGCGATCTACAACTACCGCAAGGACGGCACCCCGTTCTGGAACCAGTTGCTGCTGGCCCCGGTCAAGGACGCCACCGGCGAGGTCGCCTACTTCTCCGCCAGCCAGTACGACGTCACCGCCGACTTCGCCCAGCTCACCCGGCTGAAGGGCGAGAACGCGGTGCTGGCCGCCAAGCACGCCGCCAGCACCGAACGCCTGCTGTGATTAGGCGTTGAATAAGGACCCCGTTTCCGGGGTGATCGGCGTCCAAACGGCCCCCCCAGGATACGTCATCCAGACTGCCTCCCGCACTCGGAACGGGAGGCTCGCGGAGGATGTTGGTCGTGGAGACGGTCGCGAAGATCCGCCGCGCGTACTTCGTGCAGCATAAGCCGATCAAGCAGATCTGTCGGGAGCTGAAGCTCTCCCGCAAGGTCGTCAGGAAGGTGATCCGCTCGGAGGCAACCGCCTTCCGCTACACCCGCAGCGTCCAGCCTGTACCCAAGCTCGGGCCCTGGCGCGACGAGCTCGACCGGATGCTGACGGCCAATGCCGGGAAGCCGGCGCGGGAGCGGCTGACGCTGACCCGGATCTTCGAGGCGCTGCGGGGGCTCGGCTACGAGGGCGGCTATGATGCCGTCCGCCGCTACGCCAAGACGTGGAAGCGCCAGCAGGCCAGCGTGACGGCTCCCGCCTTCGTGCCGCTCGCCTTCGCCCCGGGCGAGGCCTACCAGTTCGACTGGAGCCACGAGATCGTCCTGATCGCCGGCGTCACCACGAC
>NZ_FPCB01000032.1:0-59035 GCF_900116815.1 Methylobacterium sp. 174MFSha1.1
CAGACGCGGGCCGATCCTTCGGCAGTAAACCTTTCCCCATAAGGGCGTATCCGGTATTAGCTCAAGTTTCCCTGAGTTATTCCGAACCGAAGGGCACGTTCCCACGCGTTACTCACCCGTCTGCCGCTGACCCCGAAGGGCCCGCTCGACTTGCATGTGTTAAGCCTGCCGCCAGCGTTCGCTCTGAGCCAGGATCAAACTCTCAAGTTGAAGAGCTGATCATAGCTGATCACAATAGTAACGGAGGCTCACGACCGACCGGCGTTTCCGCCTGATCGTGTGAGCACCGAAACGTTAAGACCAGCATCATCCTACTCACGATCCTACCCAAAGGCAGGATCCGCAGGGACGACACCGTCCACGCTTCTCTTTCTCGTATGAACTTGTCAAAGAGCTGATCGGGCCGGAGCCAGATCTCGTACCCTAGAGACCATAAAGCAGCGCCGGGTTGCCCTGGCTCTTGCTTCACTCTCTCTCGGGAAGTCCTGCGGGGCAGGCCGTTCGTCTCGGCGCCCCGTCGGTGAGCGGCTGTCTAAGGGTAGCCGGCTCGCCTGTCAACTCGCCCGAGCTGGGAACCGCGCATCGGATCCGCATCAGCGGCGATCGATGCTTCGGGGAAGGGCCTGTTCGCCTGAGGGATCCGCCGGTGAAGCCCCCTCCCCCGCGCTTATGGGGCTCCCGCGTCGACCGGCTTTCAGTCAGCGACGCGAGGGTCGCCGAAGGCAGGAAGCCCGCACTCCGGGGGAGCGCGGGCTTCCGATCAGTCGATGCGGATCAGGCCGTCAGCGCGGGGCGCGGTCGAGCCAGCCGATCGCGCGGCCGTCGCGGTTGCCCCCGCCGCCCGCCGGGCGCTGCTGGCGGTTGCCGTCGGCGCGCTGGCCGCCCTGGGGACGGTTCTGCTGCCCATGCGGGCGACCCTGCCGGCCCTCGTGCCCGCCGCGGACGTCCTGGCCGCCGCGGCCGTCATGAGCGCGCGGCTCGCGGTGCTCCTGCGGCCGGCCAGCGCCGTGGCGCGGCTGGCCTTGACGGCCCGCCGGCTGGCCCTGGCCGCCGCCGGGACGGCCCTGGCGCTGGCCGGGCTGCTGGCCCTGGCGGCCGCCGCCGGGACGCTGGTTGCGCGGGCCCGAGCCCGGCTGGCGCCGGTCGCGCTCGGCCTCGGCCACGGCCTGGGCGGCCTCCTCGCGGCTCGGGGGCACGAAGCCCTCGGGGATCGCCATCACCGGCACCTTCTGGCGGGTCAGGCGCTCGATGTCGCGCAGGTAGGCCTTCTCCTCGTCGTTGCAGAACGAGATCGCGAGGCCGTCCTTGCCGGCGCGCGCGGTGCGGCCGATGCGGTGGACATAGGCCTCCGGCACGTTCGGCAGGTCGAAGTTGACGACGTGCGAGACGCCGTCGACGTCGATGCCGCGGGCGGCGATGTCGGTCGCGACGAGCACCCGGCAGGTGCCGGCGCGGAAGGCGGCGAGCGCCCGCTCGCGCTGCGGCTGCGACTTGTTGCCGTGGATCGCCGCCGAGCCGATGCCGTCGCGCTCCAGGCCGCGCACCACGCGGTCGGCGCCGTGCTTGGTGCGGGTGAAGACCAGCACCCGGTCGATCGTCTCGTCGCGCAGGATCGTGGCGAGCAGCGACTGCTTCGAGCCGGTCGGCACGAAGACGACCTTCTGGTCGACCCGCTCGGCGGTGGTGGCGACCGGGGTCACCGCGACCTGGACCGGGTTCTTCAGGTACTGGTCGGCGAGGCCGGCGATGTTCTTCGGCATGGTCGCCGAGAAGAACAGGCTCTGGCGCTGGGCCGGCAGCAGCTTCACGATGCGCTTGAGGGCGTGGATGAAGCCGAGGTCGAGCATCTGGTCGGCCTCGTCGAGGACCAGGTACTCGACGCCGTCGAGGGTGAGCGAGCGGCGGTCGATCAGGTCGAGGAGCCGGCCCGGGGTGGCGACCAGCACGTCGACGCCGTTGGCGAGCGCCCGCTCCTGGCGGCCGATGGTGACGCCGCCGAACACCACCGTGGTGGTGAGCTTCAGGAACTGGCCGTATTCCTTGAAGCTGTCGGCGATCTGGCTCGCCAGCTCGCGGGTCGGGGCGAGCACCAGCACGCGGCAGCTGCGGCGCGGCGCGGGCTTGGCCGCGCCCTCGGTGGCGAGGCGGTGCAGGATCGGCAGCGCGAAGGAAGCGGTCTTGCCGGTGCCGGTCTGGGCGATGCCGCACAGGTCCTTGCCCTGCATGGCCGGCGGGATCGCCTGCGCCTGGATCGGGGTCGGCGTGACGTAGCCGGCCTGGGCGAGCGCCTTCAGGAGCGGCGCCGCGAGGCCGAAATCGGTGAACTGGGTCAAGGGAATCTTCTTGGAATTTGGCAGCGGGATCGCCGCAAGGCGCGCGCCGTGCACGGCCTTCATCGCGATCCTATGTCGGGAGACCGCCCGCGTGATGGAGCGATCCGAAGGGATCAGCGATTAAGAGAGGGCCGGGCCTGCCGCGCAGGTGCCGCGGCGAAATCCGTCACGCAGCCCTCTCGAGCGGACCACGATCGGCCGCTGACGCTGCAATCCGCCATATGGCGTTGTGCGGGTGCGAAGTCAATCGGCGGACGCTGCGTCGTCCGCGCGGCAGCTTTGCGGCGGGCGCTTGCTCCTTCGGTCCCACGCGGTGATTGATACGGCCGGAGAGTTCTCTCGGCCGGAGCCGCCCCCATGTCCGCCCGCCACCCCGCCCTCGTCCGTGCGGAATCCTTCGCCGCCGCCTACGGCCTGCGCCGGCCGCTCATCCTCGCCCCGATGGCCGGGGCCTGTCCCCCGGCGCTCTCGCTCGCCGTGATGCGAGCCGGGGGTCTGGGCGCCTGCGGGGCGCTCCTGATGCAGCCGGCGGCGATCCTGGCCTGGGCCGAGGCCGTGCGGGAGGCGGGTCCGTTCCAGATCAACCTCTGGATCCCCGATCCCGCCCCGATCCGCGACCCCTCTCGGGAGGACGCTCTGCGCGCCTTTCTCGGCCGCTTCGGCCCGGCAGTGCCGCCGGAGGCCGGCGATGCGGCACCGCCCGACTTCGCCGCTCAATGCGAGGCGCTGATCGCGGCTCGGCCGCGCATCGTCTCGTCGATCATGGGGCTCTACCCGCCGGAAGTCGTTGCCCGCCTGAAGGAAGCCGGTATCGCCTGGTGGGCTACCGTCACGACGGTGGCGGAGGCGCTGGTGGCGCAAGAGGCCGGGGCCGACGCGGTGGTGGCGCAGGGCGCGGAGGCCGGCGGCCATCGCGGCGCGTTCGAGGCGGCACGCGCCGAGAGCGGGGCGGTCGGCCTGATGGCTCTGCTGCCGGCGGTCGTCGATGCGGTGAGCGTTCCGGTCGTCGCCACCGGCGGTATTGCCGATGCCCGCGGGGCCGCGGCGGCCCTCTTGCTCGGCGCCAGCGCGGTGCAGGTCGGCACCGGCTTCCTGCGCTGCCCCGAGGCCGGGATCCCACAGGCCTGGGCCGACGGTCTCGGGCGGGCGCGCCCGGAGGACACCCGCCTCACCCGCGCCTTCAGCGGCCGCACCGGCCGCAGCCTCGATACGGATTATGTGGCCGCCGCCGCCCGGCCGGATGCGCCGGCGCCCGCCCCCTACCCGGTCCAGCGCGGCCTGACGCAAGGAATGCGCGAGGCGGCGGTGAGGGAGGGCGATCTTTCGCGCATGCAGGCCTGGGCCGGGCAGGCGGCTGGCCTGGCGCGGGCTATGCCGGCCGGCGAGGTGGTCGGGGAGATCTGGGAGGGAGCCGCGGGGCTGTTGCGCTGAGCGGCAGGCCGGGTCGCCCCTACGCTTGCCGCTGTTCGAGCGCAGCGGCAGCCGCCTCTCCCCCACCGTCGAGGCGGAGCGCTTCCACCGCAAGGTCGAACGGGCCTGCATCGGTCTCGCCAGCCTCGAAGCCGCGGCGGCCGACATCCGTCTCTTCGGGGCCGGCCGCCTGAGCGTCGCGGCCATGCCGCGCCTGGCCGGCGGGCTGCTCGCCCGCTCCGTCGCCCGGTTCAAGCGCGAGAATCCGGGGGTGATGGTCTCGATCCATGCCGGCGACGAGGGCACGGTGTACAAGTGGATCGCCGAAGGCTTCTGCGAGGCCGGCCTCACCATGCTGTACGGCGCGCAAGGCAGCGTGCAGGTCGATCCGGTGCTGAGCCTCGACTGCGTGGCGGTGCTCCCCCGGGGCCATCGGCTGGCGCGCCGGGCCGTCCTCGACCCGGCCGATCTCGCCGGGGAGCCCTTCGTCGATGCGCCGGTCGGCAATCCCCTGCGCGTGCGGATCGACGCGGTGTTCGAGGCGGCCGGGATCCGGCGCTCGGTCGCGGCCGAGGCCGGTCTCGGCTCGGCGGTCTGCACCCTGGTCGCGGCCGGCATCGGCGTCGGCCTGATGAACCCCCTGGCGGCCTACGAGGAGGCGAAGGTCTCGCCGATCGAGATCCGCCGCTTCGCCCCCGCCCTGCCGGTGGTCTTCGCCCTGGTCTTTCCGCCGCTGCGGGCGCAGGACCGCCTCGTGGCGGCCTTCAGCGCCTGCGCGCGACCCTGCTGAGCGAATTGACCGTGCTGCAGCCCGATCCCGGCGGGCCGCCCTGACCCCGCCTCACTCCGCGGCCGCCAGCGGCTTTGCCACGTCCTCCAGCGACTTGCGCTCCGCCGCCACCCCCCAGATTCCCGCGACCGCCCCGGCGGCGATCATCAGCGCGGAGGCCAGCAGGTACCCGCCGAAGATGGCGTCGCGGGAATGGCCCTCGATCAGCACCCCGAACAGGGCCGGCCCGACCGCCCCGACCGAGGTGCCGACCGCATAGAACAGCGCGATGGCGAGCGCCCGGATCTCGAGCGGGAAGACCTCGCTCACCGTGAGATAGGCCGAACTGGCCGCCGCCGAGGCGAAGAAGAACACCGCCATCCAGCACAGGGTCAGGGTCGTGGCGGTCACGATCTCCTGCTGGAACGCCCATCCGCTCAGGGCCAGCAGCACCCCGGACATCCCATAGGTGAAGGCGATCATCGGCTTGCGGCCGACCGTGTCGAACAGCCGCCCGAGCAGCACCGGCCCGAAGAAATTGCCGGCGGCGAAGGGCAGGATGTACCAGCCGACCCCGTCCGCCGGCACGCGGTAGAAGTCGATCAGGATCAGCGCGTAGGTGAAGAAGATCGCGTTGTAGAAGAAGGCCTGGGCCGACATCAGCGCCAGCCCCACCCACGCCCGCTGCCGGTAGGTCTTGAGGGCCGAGAACACCTCGGCGAGCGGGGTGTGGCTGCGCTGGCGCAGGCGCGCCTTCGGGAACGGGCCGTCGCTCAAGGTATGGCCCTCGGCGCGGAAGCGCGCCTCGATGCCTGCCACCAGCGCCTCGGCCTCCTCGTGCCGCCCGTGGGTCATCAGCCAGCGCGGGCTCTCGGGGATCCAGGTGCGCAGAAAGAGGATGATGAGGCCGAGGAAGGCGCCGAGCCCGAAGGCGACGCGCCAGCCGATGTCCGGCCCGAACAGGGCGGGATCGAGCACGACCAGCGAGGTGCCGGCGCCCAGCACCGCGCCGAGCCAGAAGCTGCCGTTGATGACGAGGTCGGTCCAGCCCCGGGCCCGGGCCGGGATCAGCTCCTGGATCGTCGAGTTGATCGCCGTGTACTCGCCGCCGATACCGGCCCCGGTGAGGAAGCGGAAGAGGCAGAAGCTCCACAGGTTCCAGGACAGGCCGGTGGCGGCGGTGGCCGCCAGGTACACCGCCAGGGTGATGAAGAAGAGCTTCTTGCGCCCGAGCCGGTCGGTGAGCCAGCCGAAGCCGACCGCCCCGAGCACCGCGCCGGCGAGGTAGCTCGAGGTCGCGAGCCCGATCTCGGCATTGGAGAAGTGCAGCGTCGGGCTCGCCTTGAGGGCGCCGGCGAGCGCCCCGGCCAGCGTCACCTCCAGCCCGTCGAGCACCCAGGTGATGCCGAGCGCCAGCACCACGAGGGTGTGGAACCGGCCCCAGGGCAACCGGTCGAGCCGGGCCGAGACGTCCGTCTCGATCACGCCGCCGGGCGCGGTGCGGGTGGCGGAAGGAGACGTCATCGGGACCCTTTTCGGCGGCCGGGGCTGATCCCGACAAGATGGCTCCCGGAGCCGCGACGGGAACCCGCAACAGGCCGGAAACATGGCCCGGCCTTCGAGATCCTGTCCCGCTCCCCTATCCCTTGCGGCCCCCTTACCCCTTGGCGCCGACCGGCTTGAACACGCCGGTCGAGGTCGCCACCACCCGCCCGGCCTCGTCGCGGATCTCGGCGTCGCAGAACAGGATCGACTGCCCGGCCCGCGTCACCCGGCCTTCCGCCAGGAGCACGCCGTGGCCGGGCGAGAGGAAGCGGGTCTGCATGTCGAGGGTCACGACCGGCCGTCCGGCGGTGAGCCGGGCCACCGTGCCCATGGCGATGTCGAGCAGCGTGCAGAGGATGCCGCCATGGGCGATGCCGAGATTGTTGCCGTGCTGCGGCCCCAGCTCCAGGCGCAGGCGGGTGCGCCCCTCGACGATCTCCAGCGCCTCGATGCCGCAGAGCCGGGCGAACGGGATGTCCGCCCCGTAGATCAAGCTGGTATCCGCCTCGTCCATCGATCCGCTCCGGTCCTCGCGTGCCGCACCTATGCGGAGAGTTCGCCGGCCTGGCAATTCGCGCTATGCTCCCGCCGCAGGGCCGGACGGCGTCGTCCGGCCAGGCAGGGCGTGCCCGCAAGGCCGCCCCCTTTCCTGCGCCGAACGCCTCGGCCCCTCGCGGCCGGGGCGCGATGCAAAGAGAATCCATGAGCGCTTCGCCCCCCTCCTCCTTCGTCCGCACCCGCTGGTGGTGGGTGCGTCACGCCCCCGTGCGGGGCGATGGCGGCCGCATCTACGGCGGCCAGGACATCGCGTGCGATTGCGGCGACGCGCACGTCTTCTCCGGCCTCGCCCCGGTGCTGCCCCGTGGCGCCGTCTGGGTCGCGAGCCATCTCGGCCGCACCCGCCAGACTGCCGAGGCCCTGTGGCAGGCCGGCGACTTCACGGTGGACGGGAGGGTGCCGCGCCTCACCGCCCTGCCGGCCCTCGCCGAGCAGAATCTCGGCGAGTGGCAGGGCCGGGATCGGGCGCGCTTCTTCGCAGAGCGCCAGCCCGACGCCGCGAGCTACTGGTTCGCCCCCGCCGAGGAGCGCCCGCCGGGCGGCGAGAGCTTCTCGGAGCTGTACGCCCGGGTGACGGCGGCGGTCGACGAGCTCACCGCCGAGCATAGCGGCCGCGACATCGTGGCGGTGGCCCATGGCGGCACGATCCGGGCCGCCCTCGCGCAGGCGCTGAACCTGTCTCCGCAGGGCGGCCTCGCCTTCGCGATCGAGAATTGCTCGCTCACCCGCCTCGACCACTACGCCGGCCCGGACGGGACGGGCTGGCGCGTCGGGATGGTGAACGCCCAGCCCTGGCTCGGGGCGGCGGAGGGGGCCGGGCCGGCGGCGTGACGCGCGGCCATACCGGCTTTTCAGCGCCGGCCCGCATCGGCGACGGTTGACAACCGGGTCCCCTTGTCCGGACCATGCACCCGGGCGCCCTCGACGGCGTACCGCACGAACGAACGTCTTCGACGAAGGACGGACCGGGTGAGGACAACGCTTCTGGCGGCGGCTCTGGCCGTCATGGTGCCGGGCATGCCGTGGCATGGGGTGGCCTGCGCGCAGCAGGCGCCGGCCGCACCATCGCAAAAGGGTTCGGCAGGGGTTTCCGGCGGCGTGGTGCGCCTCGGCTTCCTGCTCGACATGTCGGGGCCTTACGCGGACGTCACCGGGCCCGGCAGCACCGCGGCGGCCCGCATGGCGGTGGAGGATTTCGGCGGCAAGGTGCTGGGCGCCCCCGTCGAGGTCGTGGTCGCCGACCACCAGAACAAGCCGGACATCGCGGCGGCGACCGCCCGGGCCTGGTTCGATACCGGTGGCGTCGATGCGATCCTGGATGTCGCGGCCTCCGCCACGGCGCTCGCCGCCGCCGACATCGCCAAGGCCAAGAACAAGGTGATCGTGTTCAACGGTCCCGGCGCGGTGCGGCTCACCAACGAGGCCTGCTCGCCCGTCTCGGTGCACTGGGCCTACGACACCTACGCGCTCGCCAATTCCACGGCGCTCGCCACCGTCAAGGCGGGCGGTGATTCCTGGTACTTCGTCACCGCCGACTACGCCTTCGGCCAGGACCTCGAGCGCGACGCCGGCGCGGTGGTGAAGGCCAATGGCGGCAAGGTTCTGGGCGGGGTGCGGGTGCCGCTCAACACCGCCGACTTCTCGTCCTTCCTGCTCCAGGCCCAGGGCTCGGGCGCCAAGGTCGTCGGCCTCGCCAATGCGGGCGCCGACACCACCAACGCCATCAAGCAGGCCGCCGAGTTCGGCCTGACCCAGGGCGGCCAGAAGCTCGCGGGACTGCTGGTCTACATCAGCGACGTCCACAGCCTCGGCCTCAAGGCGACGCAGGGCATGCTGCTGACCGAAGGATTCTACTGGGACCTCAATGACGAGACGCGGGCCTGGTCGAAGCGCTACTTCGACCGCGTCGGCAAGATGCCGAACATGTCCCAGGCCGGCGTCTACTCGACGGTGACCCACTACCTGAAGGCCGTCGAGAAGGCCGGCACCGACGAGACCGCGCCGGTGATGGCGGCGATGCGCGCCACGCCGGTCGACGATTTCTACGCCCGGGGCGGGCGCATCCGGGAGGACGGCCGCATGATCCACGACATGTACCTGTTCGAGGTCAAGAAGCCCGAGGAGTCGAAGGGCCCCTGGGACCTCTACAAGCTCGTCGCCACCGTGCCGGGCGAGCAGGCGTTCCAACCGATTTCCGCCTCCCGCTGCCCCCTGGTGAAGAAATGACGATGCGCTGGCGCCGCCGCCCGGAGGGCTCGACCTGGGGCGATTTCGGCCCCGACGACGAGCTCGGCCGGCTCAACCTCCTGACCCCCGAGAAGGTGCGCCAGGGCGCGGCCGAGGTGCGGGAAGGCCTGACCTTCTGCCTCAGCCTGCCCCTCGACTTCCCGGGCGGCAACGTCCTCAACCCGCGCCGCCACCCGCCGCAGATCCGCCCGACCATGCGGGCGAGCGGCCGGCCGAACATGAACTTCCTGGTCTGCGAGGAGGTGCCCGACGCCACCGACGTCATCAGCGACGACCTCGCGGTGCTCCACCTGCAATACTCGACGCAGTGGGACAGCCTCGCCCATGTCGGCTCGCTGTTCGACGTCGAGGGCGACGGCACCGCGCGGCCGGTCTACTACAACGGCTTTCGCGCCGGCTCCGACATCACCGGGCCGACGACGCCGGAAGAAGCGGGCGCGCCCTCCCGCGCCCAGGCCCTCGGCATCGAGCGGCTGGCCGAGCGCGGCATGCAGGGCCGCGGCGTGATGATCGACCTCCACGCCCATCTCGGCGACGCGCGGGTGGCGGTGGGATACGACGGGTTGCGCCGCATCCTCGACGCGGACGGTGTCACGGTCGAGCCCGGCGACATGGTCTGCCTGCATACGGGCTTTGCCGAGCGGCTGCTCGGCATGAACCGCAACCCCGATCCAGCAGTGGTCCACGACCTCTGCGCCGGGCTCGACGGGCGCGACCGCAAGCTCCTCAACTGGATCACCGATTCGGGGCTCGCTGCCCTCATCGCCGACAATTACGCCGTCGAGGTCCATCCGGCGATGCCGGCGGAGGGGTGCTGCGCCACCCTGCCGCTCCACGAGCACTGCCTGTTCCGCCTCGGGGTCAATCTCGGCGAATTGTGGCACCTCACCCCGCTCGCCGCCTGGCTGCGGGCGCATGGCCGCCACCGCTTCCTTCTCACCGCACCGCCCCTGCGGCTGCCGGGCGCCGTCGGCTCGCCGACGACGCCGATCGCGACCGTTTAGAGCGAAGCCTTGCGAAGACCGGATGACCGTGTGGCTCGCCCCGCCCGCAGGGTGCTGGCGGGAGCGGCATGTCGCGCGGCCGGGGCCGTGGTGGTTACCGGTCGGGGGGGACCGTCTTCGTCCCCTCACGGTCGTCCCGGGGCCGCGAAAGCGGAACCCGGGATCCATAACCGCTGACGTCCAAGAACGAGGCGGATCGCGTTCCGCTCCGGATTGAAATCTCGGCGGATATGGATCCCGTGTTCCGCGTTCGCGGCCCCGGGATGACGATGGAGGGTGTCAAACAATCTGCGCGAGCAAGTCATGCTTCGCGCCGGCCATCAACCAACACGGGAGGACGATCATGAGCGAGATCGCGGTCATCGGGGCCGGGCTGATGGGGCACGGCATCGCCCTGGTCCTGGCGCTGGGCGGGCACCGGGTGCGGCTGACCGACAGCCGCCCCGAGACCCTGGAACGGGTGCCGGGCCTGATCGCTTCCGCCCTCGACACCCTGCGCGAGGCCGGCGCCGTCTCGGCCGACTGGACGCCGGAGCGGGCGGCGGACGCCATCCGCCTCGAACCCGACCTCGGCGCCACCGTCGCCGGGGCACACCTCGTCATCGAGGCGATCACCGAGAACCCGGAGGCGAAGCGCACGCTGTTCTCCGAGCTCGACCGGCTCTGCGATCCCGAGACGCGGATCGCCAGCAACACCAGCTATCTCGACGTCTTCCCGCTGATCCCGGACGCCCGTCAGGCGCGCGCCCTGGTGATGCACTGGTACACCCCGCCCTACATCGTCGACCTCGTCGACGTGGTGCCGGGGCCGCAGACCGACCCGGCGGTGATCGAGGAGGCGCGCCAGCTCGTCCTCGGCCTCGGCCAGGTGCCGATCGTGCTCAAGCGCTTCATCCCGGGCTACGTCGCCAACCGGATCCAGTCGGCGATCTCGGCCGAGGTCTACCACCTGCTCGACGAGGGGGTGGCCTCGGCCCGCGAGATCGACGACGCGATCATCCACGGCCTCGCCTTGCGCATCCCGATCCTCGGCCACCTCGCCAAGGCGGATTTCACCGGCATCGAGCTCTTACGCCACGCCCTCGCCAATGCGAGCTACAGCCCGCCGCCGGCGCGCACCCGCTCGGAGGCGATCGACGATCTCGTGGCGAAGGGGCGCACCGGCGTGATGGCCGGCAAGGGCTTCTTCGACTGGGGCGGGCGCGACCCGGCCGAGCTCTTTCGCGACCGCGACCGCCGCCTGCTCGCCCTCAAGCAGGCGATGAAGCAGGTCGGCCGGATGGAAGGCGAGTAAGGGCACCTCACACGACTCCCGACGCGGTCGGGAGTCGTGTGAGAGACACTCAGCCGGTCGACCGGGGCCGCCGCGGCGCTATAACCGGGGAGTGTGAGTGCTCCGGAGGCGAGGCGGCGGCCATGTTCGAGTTCCCGGTCCTGTTCGGCGACATCGGTGGCACCAACGCGCGCTTCGCCGTGCAGGAGAAGCCGGGGGCCGAGCCCGTCGTGCTCGCTCACGAGAAGACCGCGGCCTATCCCGATCCGAGCGCGGCGATCCGCGCCGCCCTGGCGCAGAGCACGGTCGCCCCGCCCCGTTCCGCCATCCTGGCGGTGGCCGCCCGGGTCGACGGGCCGGCGGTGCACCTCACCAACGCCCATTGGGTGATCGAGGGCGAGCGGATCGGCCGCGATTTCGGCCTCGCCAGCTGCCGGATCGTCAACGACTACGTGCCGGTGGCGGCCGGCGCCGCCGCCCTCGACCCGGCCGGGCGCGACCGTTCGATCCTGGAGCAGATCGGCCCGACCCTCTGCCCGGACGGCGGCGCGCGCCTGGTCCTCGGCCCCGGCACCGGGTTCGGCGCCGCCGGCCTCGTGCCCTACGGCAACCAGCTCGCCATCGTCTCGACCGAGGCCGGCCACACCGATTTCGGGCCGAGCGACGACGACGAGTTCGCGTTCTGGCCGCGCCTCGCCCGGATCGAGGGCCGGATCACCGTCGAGTCGCTGCTCTCCGGCCCCGGCCTCTCCCGGCTCCATGCCGGCCTCGGCGGCGGCGACCTCGACGCGAAAGACATCACCGAGCGCGGGATGTCGGGCGAGGATCCGGCGGCGCGGCGGACGCTCCGGGTGTTCTCCAGGCTGCTCGGGCGCGTCTGCGGCGACCTCGCCCTCACCTTCCTGGCGACCGGCGGCGTCTATATCGGCGGCGGCATCGTGCCCCGGATCCTCGACCTGCTCAACGAGGGCGATTTCCGGCAGGCCTTCGAGCACAAGCCGCCCTTCTCCGACCGGATGAAGCAGATCCCGACCTGCGTCATCACCATCGCCGACCCGGCGCTCGCCGGCCTCTCGGCGCTGGCCTGCCAGCCGGACCGGTTCGCGTATGACGGGCAGCATTGGACGGCGTGAGGCGCCGAGCTCTCGCTCACCTCTCCCTTTCCCGGATCTCCTTCCGCTGACGCTCCAGTCGTCCGGGAAAGGGGGCGGGAATTTGACTCTCAATACCCCTTCCACAATCCCGGCGTCGCCAGCTCCACCAGATGCCCGTCCGGATCGCGGAAATACAGGCTGACGCCGCCGCGCGGCCAGGTCGTCCGTCCCTCGATCGGGATGCCGTGCGCGGTCAGGTGCCGCTCCCACGCCTCCAGCGCACCGGCCGGGATCGCGAGCGCGAGGTGCAGCGGGCCCGAGCCGTCATGGGGCGGGATGGTGCCGCCGGGCGTCGGGATCGGGTGGAGCGAGCCGCCGCGGGGAAACAGCAGCAGGACGCCGCGGCCGGCGACGTCGTAGGCCCGCATCCGATGGTCCTCGTGGAGGCAGGGCAGGCCGATCGGCCCGCCCCAGAACGCGGCCGCCCGCGCGAGGTCGTCGACGTAGAGGACCGTCTCGAGGATCCCGGCGATCTCCGGCATGGCGCCACCTCCCAACCGGATGAACGCGCGGACGGCCGTGGCGGTTACGCGGCGGCCGGGTTGACGGCCTCCTCCGCGAGCTCGGACAGGAGCTCGTCGGTGTTCTCCTCCTCGACCAGGGTCTCCTTGATCAGGCCCTCGGCCTCACCGAGGCCCAGCTGCTTGGCCCAGGCGAGCAGGGTGCCGTAGCGGGTGATCTCGTAATGCTCCACCGCCTGTGCGGCGGCGATCAGGCCGGCATCGAGCGCCTCGCTGCCGGAGAATTCCTGCATCACCTCTTCGCCCTCGGCGATGATGCCCTGGATCGCCTGGCAGGTGACGCCCTCCGGCTTCTCTCCGACGCTCCGGAACACCTGGTCGAGGCGCTTCACCTGCTCGCGGGTCTCTTCGACATGGACGCTGAGCGCGCCGCGCAGCTCCTCCGAGCGGGCGGCCTTCGCCATCTTCGGCAGCGCCTTCAGGATCGCGTTCTCGGCGAAGTAGGTGTCCTTCAGCTGGTGCAGGAAGAGCGCCCGGAGGTTCTTGTCGTCGGCCATGAGATGCTCCCGTGGGGTACCGATGTGCCCCGGCAACTCGCGGGCCGCCCGCTTCGTTCCGGCCAAGATTCCGGCCAAAACTCCGGCCAAGATCACGGCCCTGCGACGGGCCCTGGTTCCGGGAACCGGTCGTCGCCATTGTCATGGACGAGGGGCGTGGATCCGAGGGAGACGACGCCATGACCACGATGTTCGAGGAGCGGGAGCGGGCCGCCGAGGCGCTGTTCGCCCTCGATGAGGAGCTGCGCTTCCTCGCGCTCGCCCGGCGAAACAAGATGCTCGGCGCCTGGATGTGCGAACGCCTGAATCTCGGCGGGCGCGAGGCCGAGGCCTACAAGAGCCGGCTGGTCGAGGCGGTCTCGGTTCCGCCCGGCCCCGGCCGCACGGCGGACGAGGCCCTGGTCGAACGGCTGCGGGCCGACCTCGCCGCCGGGGGCGCCGCGGCGGAGGCCGACCAACTGCCGGGGTTGATCGCCCGCTACGGCGCCGAGGCGGCCCGGACCGTGCGCGAGCAGGCACGGGCAAGCTGATCGAGAGAAATGATCAGAAGAAGGTCGGCCGCGCGCTGGCGGTGTGCTCCTTGAGCACAGCACCGGTCGCGGTGTCGACCTCCTTCATCAGGACGTCGTAGCCCCACAGGTCGGCGAGGTGCTGGAGCACCCGCATCGCGTCGTCCTTGTTGAGCAGGACGCGGTTGAGCACCTTGTGGTGCAGGATCAGCTTGCGGTCGCCCTCCAGATCGACGTCGACCACCTCGATGTCGGGATCGAGCCAGGCGACGTCGTATTGCCGGGCGAAGGCCCGGCGCAACTTCCGATAGCCGCGCTCGTCGTGGATCGCCTCGACCCGCAATTCCGGCTTGTCGGGATCGTCGGTGACGTGGAACAGCCGCAGCTGGCGCATCAGCTTCGGGCTGAGGAACTGCGCGATGAAGCTCTCGTCGCGATAATTCGCCCAGACGTCGCGCAGCACGCCCATCGGGTCGCCGCTGCCGGCGATGTCGGGGAACCAGGCCCGGTCCTCCTCCGTCGGCTCGGTGCAGATGCGGGCGATGTCCGTCATCATGGCGAAGCCGATGGCGTAGGGGTTGTGCCCGCCGTAATGCCGGTCGTCGTAGGTCGGCTGACGGATCACGTTGGTGTGCGACTGCAGGAATTCGAGGTAGGCCGCCTCGTCGATCTGCCCGGTCTCGGACAGCCGGGTCATGATCCGGTAGTGGTTGTAGGTGGCGCAGCCCTCGTTCATCACCTTGGTCTGGCGCTGCGGGTAGAAGTACTGCGCGACGTGGCGGACGATGCGCAGGATCTCGCGCTGCCAGGGCTGCAGACGCGGCGCCGCCTTCTCCAGGAAGTAGAGGATGTTCTCCTGCGGCAGTTCCAGCAGCGCCCGGCGGCGCTCGGCCTGCGGGTCGGGCTTGCCGGCCTGGGTCTTGGCCGGCAAGGTGCGCCACAGGTCGTTATACATCCTCTCCTGGTGCTCCTGGCGCTCGCGCTCGCGGCGCTGCTCGGAGGAGAGGTCGGGCCGCTTCTTGCGCGGGTAGCGGTGGACGCCCTGGTTCATCAGCGCGTGGGCGGCGTCGAGCACCGATTCGACGGCGTTGTGGCCGTAGCGCTCCTCGCAGCGGGTGATGAAGGTCTTGGCGAAGTCCAGGTAGTCGAGGATGCCCTCGGCGTCGGTCCACTGCCGGAAGAGATAGTTGTTCTTGAAGAAGTGGTTGTGGCCGAAGGCGGCGTGGGCGATGACCAGCGTCTGCATCGTCGCCGTGTTCTCCTCCATGATGTAGGAGATGCACGGGTCGGAATTGATGACGATCTCGTAGGCCAGGCCCATCAGGCCGCGGCGATAGCCGGCCTCGTGCTGGGCGAAGTGCTTGCCGAACGACCAGTGCTTGTAGAACAGCGGCATGCCGATCGACGCGTAGGCGTCGAGCATCTGCTCGGCGGTGATGATCTCAATCTGGTTCGGGTACCAGCTCAGGCCGAGCTCCGGCCCGGCGATCGCCTCGCAGGCGTCGTGGATGCGCCGGATCGTGTCGAAGTCCCAGTCGTTGCCGGTGAAGAGCGGGGTGTTCTTGACGATCACGGCCGGGCCCGCGGGCCGTGCGCCGAAGGTGGCGGAACTCATCGGGCGTCGGACCTCCCGGTGCCTTGAAGCATCCCCCGGCGGGATGCGAACCCTGAACCTCGGACCGCGCGGCTCCGGCGGAGCCGCGGGTCCGTCACGGCGACGCGGCGTCCTGCCCGGCCTTGTTGCGCGCGAACAGCTCGCGGAAGACCGGGTAGATGTCGCGGCGGTGGTTGACCTTGCGCATCGCCAGCACCGAGTTGGCCTTCGAGACCGGCTCGTAGGTGCGCCACAAGGTGGTGCGGTGCTCGACGAAGCCCGCCCGCGGACCGCCCTCGTCGCCGACCTCGAGATAGGCGAAGTACTGGCAAGCCGGCAGGATTGCGGAGCGCAGCAGATCCTGCGAGGTGGGGCCGTCGCTCGACACGTTGTCGCCGTCCGAGGCCTGGGCCGCGTAGATGTTCCAGTCCTCGGGATTGTAGCGCTCGGCGATGATCCGCTTCATCTCGACCAGGGCCGAGGACACCAGGGTGCCCCCGGTCTCTCGCGAGCCGAAGAAGGTCTCCTCGTCGACCTCCTTGGCGTGGTCGGTGTGGCGGATGAAGACGATCTCGACGTGCTTGTAGCGGCGGGTGAGAAAGATATGGAGCAGGATGTAGAACCTTTTGGCGAGGTCCTTCATGTGCTCGGTCATCGAGCCCGAGACGTCCATCAGGCAGAACATCACCGCCTGGGCGACAGGGCGCGGATAGGGCTCGAAGCGCCGGTAGCGCAGGTCGATCGGGTCGACGTAGGGGATGCGTTGCGAGCGGGTGCGCAGGCGCTCCAGCTCCGCCTTCAACTCGTCGAGGACCACCGCGTCGGGCTGGCTCTCCTCCAGCGCCCGGATCTCCTCCTCAAGGATTTCCATCTCGGCGGCCTTCGGCCGCTTGAGGGCGATGCGCCGCGACAGCGAGTTCCGCAGGGTCCGCCCGAGCGCGAGGTTGGCGGGCGAGCCGGACACCGTGTAGCCGGCCCGGCGCAGGGTCGCGGTCTCGACCACCGCGAGGCGGCGCTTGGCGAGGTCGGGCAGCTCCAGGTCCTCGAGGAAGAGCTCCAGGAACTCCTCGCGGGTGAGGACGAAGCGGAACGTGTCCTCGCCGTCCGCGCCGCCGTCGCTGCCCTCGCCGCTGCCGCCGCCTCCCCCGCCGCCGCCCGGCGGGCGCTCGATCAGGTCACCTTCGATATAGGTCTTGTTGCCGGGCAGGATGTGGTCGTTGATCCCGGTCGAGGGGTTGCGGGTGAATTTCGGCTCGCGCACGCCGTCGACCGGAACGGTGACGTTGCCGTCCTTGCCGAGATCCTTGATGTCCTTCTCCCGGGCCGCCTCGCGCACGGCGCGCTGAGCCACGTCCCGGACCCGGCGCAGGAAGCGCTGCCGGTTCGCCAGGCTCTTGCCGCCGGGATTGAGGCGTCGATCGATGATGTGCATCCGCTTCGCGCTCTCCGATCACGCCATCATACCGTATCGGGCCCATCCCCCGCCACCGCTCCACTCGGGGGAGGCCGGACGGCCCGCGGGAGACTTTTTCCCGCGGGCCGCGATGGTCTGCCTACGTTTTAGCCAGCCTGCTTGACGCGCATGTACCACTCGACCAGGCGACGGACCTGGCGCTCGGTGTAGCCGCGATCCTTCATCCGCTCGACGAACTCGCCGTGCTTCTTCTCGGTCTCGCTGTCCTTCTTCGAGCCGAAGGAGATCACCGGCAGCAGCTCCTCGACCTGGCTGAACATCCGCCGCTCGATCACCTCGCGGATCTTCTCGTAGGAGGTCCAGGACGGGTTGCGCCCGCCGTGCTGGGCCCGCGAGCGCAGGGCGAACTTCACCACCTCGTTGCGAAAATCCTTCGGGTTGGCGATGCCCGCCGGCTTCTCGATCTTGGTGAGTTCCTGGTTCAGGAGCTCGCGGTTGAGCAGCTGCCCGGTCTCCGGGTCCTTGAAGTCCTGGTCCTCGATCCAGGCATCGGCGTAGTCGATGTAGCGGTCGAACAGGTTCTGGCCGTAATCGTGGTAGGATTCGAGATAGGCCTTCTGGATCTCGTGGCCGATGAACTCCGCGTAGCGCGGCGCCAGCTCGCCCTTGATGAATTCAAGGTAGCGCTTCTCGGTCTCGGGCGGCAGCTGCTCGCGGCGCAGCGACTGCTCCAGGACGTACATCAGGTGGACCGGGTCGGCCGAGACCTCGGTGGTGTCGTGGTTGAAGGTGGCGGCCATCACCTTGAAGGCGAAGCGGGTCGAGATCCCGTCCATGCCCTCGTCGACGCCGGCGGTGTCCTTGTATTCCTGCATCGAGCGGGCGCGGGGATCGACCTCGCGCAACGACTCGCCGTCATAGACCCGCATCTTGGAGAAGACGTTCGAGTTCGCGTGCTCGCGCAGGCGCGAGAGCACCGAGAACCGGGCCAGCATCTCCAGGGTGCCGGGGGCGCAGCGGGCGGTGGCGAGCTCGGAGCCGGAGACCAGCTTCTCGTAGATCCGCTGCTCCTCGGTCACCCGCAGGCAGTACGGCACCTTGATGACGTAGATGCGGTCGATGAAGGCTTCGTTGTTCTTGTTGGTCTTGAAGCTCTGCCACTCGGCCTCGTTCGAGTGGGCGAGGATGATGCCGGTGAACGGGATCGCCCCGATATTCTCGGTGCCGACGTAATTGCCCTCCTGCGTCGCGGTGAGCAGGGGGTGCAGCATCTTGATCGGCGCCTTGAACATCTCGACGAATTCGAGGATGCCCTGGTTCGCCCGGTTGAGGCCGCCCGAGTAGGAATAGGCGTCGGGATCGGCCTGGCTCAGCGTCTCGAGCTTGCGGATGTCGACCTTGCCGACCAGGGACGAGATGTCCTGGTTGTTCTCGTCGCCCGGCTCGGTCTTGGCGATACCGATCTGGCGCAGGCGCGACGGGTTGACCTTGACGACCTTGAACTTCGAGATGTCGCCGCCGAACTCGTCGAGGCGCTTGAGGCACCACGGGCTCATCAGGCCGGTGAGGCGCCGCCGCGGCACGCCGTAGCGCTCCTCGATCATCGGCCCCATCGTCTCGGGGTCGAACAGCACCAGCGGGCTCTCGAAGACCGGGCTCATCTCGTTGCCGGCCTTGAGCACGTAGATGGGATGCACCTCCATCAGGGCCTTGAGCCGCTCGGCCAGGGACGACTTGCCGCCGCCCACCGGACCCAGCAGGTAGAGGATCTGCTTGCGCTCCTCCAACCCTTGGGCGGCATGGCGGAAGAACGAGACGATGCGCTCGATCGTCTCCTCCATGCCGTAGAACTCGGAGAAGGCCGGGTAAATCCGGATGGTCCGGTTCATGAAGATCCGGCCCAGACGCGAATCCCGCGCCGTATCGATGAACTCCGGCTTCCCGATCGCGTCGAGAATGCGCTCCGGCGCACTCGCGTACATCAGGGGATTGTCACGGCAGGCTTCGAGATATTCGGACAGGGACAGCTCCGCGTCCCGGCGGGACTCGTAGCTGCGCGCGAAAGTTTGAAAGAGGTCGCTCGCTGACGGCATTGGCATTCCGGACCCTCACGACATCGCCAGGATCATCCTGTCCCGCCTCGGATGCAATCGATATCCCCATGTTTGTCGCAGCGCGGCGACGGAAGGAGGGGTGCGGAGGCAGCCAGGAGCCTGTATGCAGGCGGGTTGCGGGCAAGGCGCGTGCCGTTTCGGCCGGGAAAGTCTCAGATCCGCCAATGCGAAAGCCGATGACCCACCGGCGCTGTGCCGTAAAGGACACGCCTGTTCCGGTTTTTCCACACCCCTCGGAGTGCCGTCGGCAGCCCCGCGGGACTCAGGAAAGAACGCCGGCCGCGAGGTCGGCGTTCCCGCTTCGTTTCGCCCTCTACCAGGGTCTCACGCACCGGGTGCGGAGCTGGGCGGCACTCAGAGGTCGACGGAATCCTTCTTCGCGCCGTCCTTGCCCCCGTCCTTCGGGCCTTCCTTGGTGCCGGCGGCCCCGACGGTGAGCTTGATGGTCTGGGTGCTGACGTTGCCGTCGGTACCCTTGATCTCGACGGTGACCTCGTCGCTGCCGGTGAAGCCGGCCTTGCTCTCGTAGAACAGGGCCTGGACGTTGGCCTCGACGTTCGGGCAGCGATAGGTGGCCGGCGTCTTCACCTTGCCGGCGCGCTGGATCAGGGCGCCGTTCTTCGGCGCGCCCGTCACCTTCAGCTCCGGCTGCGGCCCGAGCGAGCAGTCCTTCTTCAGGTTCGGCACCATCACCAGCCGGACCTGCTTGCCGGAGGCGACGGAGTGCTCGCGCACCTTGGCGGCCTGCGCCAAGACGACCTGTGCCAAGGCGGGGCCTGCGGCCAGCACGGGCCCGGCGGCCATCAGGACGGCGAGCGCCAGGGTCGGGCGGATGGGGCTGGTCATGTGGCTCTAAGCTCTCCGAGGGGATGCCGGCCGCATGTGGGGAGCGGGCCGGCCGCCGTCGAGGCCCGGAGCGCGGGTTCCGGAGCGGAAACCGGTCCTAATGCAGGACCAGCATCACGAAGAGGTTGAACAGCCCGAGCAGGGCGACGCCGCCGAGCCAGATCCAGTAGCCCCTGCCCTCGACCGGATAATCGCCGATCATGCCGTCCCCTCCCCAGGCCCGTCGCCCGTCGCGGCCTGCATCACCGCCAGGGTCGCGCCGGTCACCCGGGCGATCTGGGCCGGCGTGAACTCGCCCGCAAGGGCCGAGGCGAGCCCGCGCTCGATCCGCGCCCGCTCGCCGGCATCGCCGATCGGGTCGGCCGGGATGTCGCTCTCGCGCAGGCGGCAGGCGTCGCGGATCGTGTCGGCGGCGCGGGCCAGCACCTTGCGCTGATCGGGCGTCATGTCCCAGAGCGGCTGGCGCAGCCGCGCGATCACCCGCTTGGCGTCGCGGTAATCGCGGTCGACGACGGGAATCGCTTCGATCTGGCTCACCAGCAGCACCAGTTCGAGCACGTCGGCGGTCGCCTCCGGGCAGGTGCGCACGACGCGCATCAGCCGCGCGATCAGCTCGGTCGTCGGGGAAACGTGGCGGCGGGGCTCGACCATGTGCGCGTAACGCCGGTCGGGGCGTTCGGTTCTGAAACGGAACAGAAAATAAAGTCGGTGGGGCGAGGTGCGGAGCGATGCGGCGGCGAAGCCGACCGTTGCAACGACTCATCTGACATCCTCCGCGTCATTCCGGGGCCGCGAAGCGGAGCCCGGAATCCAGAACCGCAGGTGGATCAGGATAGATCGGATGCCGTTCCGCGCTCTTCTGAAAGACCTGAGCGTCTGGATTCCGGGCTCCGCTTCGCGGCCCCGGAATGACCCGGAGGGTATGACTTTCCGGTGAGTGCAATCGAGGAAGGTCAGAGGGACTGCGACGCTCGTTCGTGATTGTCGGATGATTAGCGCTGCCCTCACTCGCGTTGGCCGTCGCTGTCCCCCTCCGTCATTCGCAACCCTGCCAACGACCGCCGGCACGCCCGCAACTCGTCCAGCACGGCCGTGAGGCTCGCCCGGTCCGCCCGCCCGAGTGGCGGCGGGGCTACTTCCGGCTCCGGCTCGGGGTCGGATTCGACGAAGGCGGGAGCGACCTGCTCGCCGCGGCCGACCGCCTGGACGAAGCGCATGCCGCGCTCGCGCAGCACCCGCTGGGCGCCGCGGATCGTGTAGCCCTGCCCATAGAGCAGGCGGCGGATGCCGCGCAGGAGGTCGACGTCGTCGGGGCGGTAGTAGCGCCGGTTGCCGCCGCGCTTGAGCGGGCGCACCTGGGTGAAGCGGGTCTCCCAGAAGCGCAGCACGTGCTGGGGCAGGTCGAGGTCCTCCGCGACCTCGCTGATCGTGCGGAAGGCGCCAGGCTCTTTCTCGGGCAAAAGTCCCTTCTCGGGCAGAAGGGCGCGGCCGGGAGCGTCGGCTCCACCGGGCTCCGGGAGGTCCCCGTCCTCGATCGGCGTCCCGGTCATCGGTCCGATCCTGAATCAGCCCGCGCGGCGCCCGGGCGGGCTCAACTGTCGTCGTCGTCCGGGGCGGCCTCGCCGTTGATCCGGGCCTTGAGGACGTTCGAGGGCTTGAACACCATCACCCGGCGCGGCTCGATCGCCACCTCGACGCCGGTCTTCGGGTTGCGGCCGACCCGCTTGCCCTTGTCGCGCACCACGAAGGAGCCGAACGAGGACAGCTTCACGGTCTCGCCGGAGGCGAGGCAGCCGCAGATCTCCGACAGCACGGTCTCCACCAGGGCGGCGGATTCCGTCCGCGACAGGCCGACCCGCTGGTAGACGGCCTCGCTCAGATCGGCCCGCGTGACCGTCTTGCCTGCCATCGTGCTGCTCCCCCGGGCGGCTGATTCACGAACAACGTATGTCTATGATCGCGCACGCTAATCGGCGATGCGCGCCGGGTCAACCGGGCGCCGGGCGGCTTCCTCGGTAGTTTGCCGGCGTCCTTGTCCGGCTTACCAGCGGATCAGCGCGCTGCCCCAGGTGAAGCCGCCGCCGATCGCCTCGATCATCACGAGGTCGCCGCGCTTGATCCGGCCGTCGCGGCAGGCGGCGTCGAGCGCGAGCGGGATCGAGGCCGCCGAGGTGTTGCCGTGCCGGTCGACGGTGAGCACCACCTTCTCGCGGGCGATGCCGAGCTTGTCGGCCGAGGCCTCGATGATGCGGCGGTTGGCCTGGTGCGGCACGAACCAGTCGAGGTCGTCGGCGGTGGTGCCGGTGGCCTCGAAGGCCTGTGCGATCACGTCGGTGACCGAGCCGACGGCGAAGCGGAAGACCTCCTTGCCGACCATGCGCAGCTTGCCGGTCGTGCCCGTGGAGCCCGGACCGCCGTCGACGTAGAGCTTTTCCCGGTGGCGGCCGTCGGCCCGGAGCTGGCTCGTCAGCACGCCGCGGTCGCCCGAATGGCCCTCGCCGGGCTGGGCTTCCAGCACCAGGGCGCCGGCGCCGTCGCCGAACAGCACGCAGGTGGTGCGGTCCTCCCAGTCGAGCAACCGTGAGAAGGTCTCGGCGCCGACGACGAGGGCGCGGGTGGCCGCACCCGTGGTCAGGAACTTGTCGGCGGTGGCGACCGCGTAGACGAAGCCGGCGCAGACCGCCTGGAGGTCGAAGGCGGCCCCCGTCCGGATGCCGAGCCCGGCCTGGATCTGCGTCGCGGTCGACGGGAAGGTGTGGTCCGGCGTCGAGGTGGCGCAGATCACGAGGTCGATCGTCGACGGGTCGATGTCGGCGTCGCGCAACGCGGCCTCGGCCGCCTTGATGCCGAGCACAGAGGTGGTCTCGTCGGGCTCGGCGATGTGGCGCTGGCGGATGCCGGTGCGCTGGATGATCCAGTCGTCCGAGGTTTCGACCCGGGCGGCGAGGTCGTCGTTGGTGACGGTCGTCCGCGGCAGGTAGGAGCCGCAGCCCCGCACCACCGAGCGAAGGCGGGTCATGGTGCGTCCTCCCTTAGGCCGAGGCGGTCTTCATGCTGAGGCTTGCGCCGGGGTCGCGTCGAGGCGCTCCCGGATCGTCCGCATCAGGTCGTGGCGGGCCATGTCGTAGGCCAGATCGACGGCGGCGGCGAAGCCCTCGGCGTCGGCGGCGCCGTGGCTCTTGATGACGATGCCCTCGAGGCCGAGGAACACGCCGCCATTGGCCCGGCTCGGGTTCATCTTCTCGCGCAGCGCCCGGAAGGCGCCGCGGGCGAACAGGTAGCCGATCTTCGCCATCAGGGTCCGGCCCATCGCGCCCTTGAGGTACGCGGCGATCTGCTTGGCGGTTCCCTCGGCGGTCTTGAGCGCGATGTTGCCGGTGAAGCCCTCCGTCACCACCACGTCGACGGTGCCGCGGCCGAGATCGGTGCCCTCGACGAAGCCGTGATAGGCGAGCCCCGCCAGGTCGCCCTCGCGCAGCATGCGGGCGGCCTCCTTGACCGCCTCGTTGCCCTTCATCTCCTCGGTGCCGACGTTGAGGAGCCCGACCGTCGGCCGGTCGAGGTCGAACACGATCCGGGCCATCGCGGCGCCCATCACCGCCATGTCGACGAGGTGGTTGGCGTCGGTGCCGATGGTGGCGCCGACGTCGAGCACCACGCTCTCGCCGCGCACCGTCGGCCACAGGCAGGCGATCGCCGGCCGCTCGATATGCGACATCGTCTTGAGGCAGATCTTCGACATCGCCATCAGCGCGCCGGTATTGCCGGCCGACACCGCGGCATCGGCCTCGCCGTCGCGCACGGCCTGGATCGCCTTCCACATCGACGACTTGCCGCGGCCCGAGCGCACCGCCTGGCTCGGCTTCTCGTCCATGGCGACCGCCACGGTGGTGTGGCGGATCTCGACCGCGCCCTTCAGGCGCGGCTCGGCCGCGACCAGGGGAGTGAGCACCGCCTCGTCGCCGAACATCAGGAAGGTCGTCTCGGGGTGGCGCTCGCGGGCGAGCCCCGCACCGGGCACGACCGTCGAGGGGCCGTGGTCGCCGCCCATCGCGTCGAGCGAGATGCGCACTCTCTGGGACATGGGGGTGTCGAACAGCCTCTCGGATCCGCCGGGGACGCGCGAACGAGGGGTCCGCGGCGCGGCGGAAAATAGCGACCCGGGCCCAAGCCGCAAACGAATTCTGAAGCCTTTTCGCGATGCGGCGGCTTCGAGGCGCCGTCAGTCGTCCTTGTCCTTCAAGCCTTGCAGCGCGGCGAATGGCGTCTCCTCCGCACCGGCCGCCGGCGCCTCGAAGGCGACGCCGGGCTTTCGCGGATAGGGATCGAGGCCGAGCGCCAGGAACTCGGCGGCCAGGCTGCCGAGGTCGATGCGGCCGTTGACGATCGGGTCGGGGATGTCGGCATCCTCGGCCGGCGTACCCGCGAAGGCGTCCTGGGCGGCGAAATCGACGTCGACCTCCTCGCTCACGGTCCCGTCGAACGGCTCCAGCGTGACGACGCAGGTCTGGGTGACGGCCGCCTCGACGGTGCCGGTGACCTGGAGCCGGTGCAGCGAGCCCGAGAGCCGGAAGGTGCCGGCGAGCCGCGCGATTCCGGCCAAGCCGAAATCGCGGGCGAGAGCCGCGCGCTCCTCCTCGTTCGCCTCGACGGTGACGGGCTGGCCGGTCTTCAGGGTGCGCTCGACCAGGATCGGGCGGGAGAACGGGCCGACGCTGTCGGGGGTCATCAAGGGCTCCTTCTCGGATCCTGGGGTCGGGACGGGGCGCGGGCAGCCGGGAGGTGCGCTCGCGCGGCAGGCTGCCGGACACTCGTCGCGTGGAGATGCGTCGCGGCCCGTCCCGGTGCAAGAGCCGTTCTGGTGCAAGCGCCGCTCCGGAGCGGGTCGCGTCAGGCCGGGCCGGCGGCGAATCTCGCCGGATCGGGCAGGACCGGGCCCGTCGCCATCAGGGCGTCGAGGTCGGTCGCGGCCAGCCCCGCATCGGCCGCCGCCACGTAAGCGGCGAGGCCCCGCGCCGCCTCCGGTTCCTCGCGCGCCAGCACGTTGCGGGCGAGCGCCGCTGCGAGGGCGTCGTGGTCGCCGGCATCGAGGGCGGCATCGTAGGCGCTCGCGCGGCCGTAGAAGGCCTGGGCCAGCTTCTTCATCCGCTTCGAGACGCCCATGTCGCCGACGCCGAGCTCGCGCAGGGACGAATCGAGCTGCGCGAACACCGAGTTGACCAGGTCCTGGGCGATGTCCGCCGCCGGGGCCGGCAGGCGGCGCAGGTGGCGCAGCACCAGCACGACGTGCAGGCACAGGGCCTCGAACCGGCCCTCCACCGTGTCGGGCACGCCGAGATCGAGGTAGAGCGCCGGCACCCGGGCCCCGGCATTGATCCGCACGTGCAGCGCCTCGATGGCGCGCCGGCGGGCATCCTCGCGGCGGAAGGGGTTTCGCATCATCGTGAGGTGTCTCGCCTTCCGCCATCGCCCCGCACCGGCGGGGCCTCACTCGCATCCATCGTCGAACATCGGCCGGGTCAACCTTGGCCGTGCCTTGCCAACGCCACAACCCCGGGGTACGGCAGCGGTCGCTTCTCGCGCAAGGCTGCCATCCGGCCGGCCGACACTGTCCCGCACCTGTTTCCCGAGGTCTCGATGCCGCGCCGCTTCACACCGTCGCTCCTCCGCCTCGCCGCGGCCGGCCTGATCGGTCTGTCGGCCGCAGGCTGCGTGATCGGCGAGGAATTCCGGCACGGCTACATCATCGACGATGCCGCCGTCGCCCAGGTGCGGCCCGGCGCCAGCGCCGAGCAGGTGCTCCAGCTCCTCGGCACGCCGACCACCGTCTCCACGGTCGGCAACAAGTCCTGGTACTACATCAGCCAGAACACCCAGCGCCCGGTGATGTTCATCGGCGAGCGTCCGAAGGACCAGCGTGTCCTGGCGGTGTACTTCAACGCCGGCTTCAAGGTCGAGCGCGTTGCGCTCTACGGCGAGCAGGACGGCAAGGTGTTCGACTTCATCTCCCGCACCACGCCGACCAGCGGCGGCGAGCAGGCCTTCCTCGGCCAGCTGATGCGCGGCCTGACCAAGTTCGAGCCGTTCGGCAACGCGCGGTAAGGGGTCGCGGGGCGCGCCCCGCCTCCCGGAATTCCAAAAAACTTGAACGCCCGGCGGAGCAGGTCCGCCGGTCGCTGGCGGGCGTTCGTCTGCGGGCGGATCGGCGCTCAGGGACGCGTCACGGCCGCCCGGTGAGCTAAGGTCTTCCGGTCAGCCAGGTCTTCCGGTCAGCCAAGTCTTCGCCCGCACGAGGTCCGCCTGCGACAGGCCGTGGCCGGCGGGCAGCACCTCGTGAGTGACGGCGGCGCCCGCCTCCTTCAGCATCGCGGCGAGGCGCGCGGCGTTGTCGGCAGGCACGATCGGATCCATCCGGCCCGACAGGATCAGCACCGGCTCCCCCGCGAGGCGCACCTCCGGCGGGGTCGAGAGCGGCACCATCGCCCGCAGCAGCACGGCGCCGGCGAGCACGCCCGGATGCAGCAGCATCACGGCGGCGGCGATGTTGGCGCCGTTCGAGAAGCCGACCGCCAGCGGCGCGGCGAGGCCGTATTCCGCCCGCGCCGCCGTGACGAAGCCGGCGAGGTCGCCGGCCCGGCGTACCACGTCCGCCTCGTCGAACACGCCCTCGGCGAGGCGGCGGAAGAAGCGCGGCGCGCCGCCCTCCAGCACCTGGCCCCGCGGCGACAGCAGGGCCGCCCCGGGCGAGAGCGCCCGGCCGAGGGGCAGGAGGTCGTCCTCGTCGCCCCCGGTGCCGTGCAGGAGCAGGAGCGGCACCGCGCCTGCATCCACGGCGGGCTCGAAGCGGTGCTGGAACGACAGGGCGGTCATCGGCTCGTCTCCGGAGCGGGGTTTCAGGGTTCGAAGAGCTTCGCCACCCGCTGCGTCTCGCGGGCGAGGAGGTGCGCGTCGCCGGCCACCGCCACGAAGCCGAAGCCGGCCTCGAAATCGGCCTTTGCGCCGGCCTCGTTGAAGTTGAGCAGGCCCGCGGCCTTGCCGGCCCCGCGGATCCGCGGCAGGGCGGCGGCGATCGCCGCGCGGACCGGGGCCGCGTTGGGCTGTCCGAGATGGCCCATGCTGGCGGCGAGATCGTTGGGGCCGATGAACACGCCGTCGACGCCCTCGACCGCGGCGATCTCGCCGGCGGCCTCCAGCGCCTCCCTGGTCTCGACCTGCACCACGACGCAGACCTCGTCGCCCGAGCGGGCGTGGTAATCGGGTCGCAGGCCGTAGCCGGTGGCCCGGGAGGTGCCGGCGAAGCCCCGGATGCCGTGCGGCGGGTAGCGCGTCGCGGCCACCGCCCGGCGCGCCTCCTCGGCGCTCTGCACGAACGGGAACATCAGCGAGCGGGCGCCCTGGTCGAGCAGGCGCTTGACCATGACGGGCTCGTTCCACGGCACCCGCACGACGGGCTCGGCGGTGCCGCCCTCGGCCGCCCGCAGGTGGTCGACGACCTGGATCAGGTCGTTGGGCGAATGCTCCATGTCGATCAGCATCCAGGCGAAGCCGGCGCCGGCGGCGAGCTCGGTGATGCCGGGCGAGCCGGTGGTCATCCACAGGCCGGCTTGGCGGCGCCCCTCGGCGAGGCCGCGCTTGAACGGGTTGTCGAAGCATCTCATGGCGTGTTCTCCCCTCTCTCGACCGGTTTCATAGCCTCTATGTCATTCCGGGGCCGCGCAGCGGAGCCCGGAATCCAGAACCTCAATTCGTTCCGGACAAAGCGGCTCGCGTTCCGCTCGATCCTGAATCATCCGCGGTTCTGGATCCCGGGCTCTCGCCTGCAGCGAGCCCCGGGATGACCCTGTGAGGCGGAGACGGATGTGGAATTTTCTCTTGGTACCGTCGACTCTCACGCCGCCGGCGTCAGATGCTTGAACATGTGCCCGCGCGCCTCGGCATCCAGCTCGGCCTTGAACGCGAAGCGGTCCTTCAGGGCGACCGCCTTGGCGGCGGCGGGACGCGCGGCGATCGCGTCGTGGTGGCGCTTCACGTTCGGGAAGCCCTCGAAGGCGCCCTCCCCCAGCACGAAGGGCAGCATCCGGGACCAGCCCCAGACCGCCATGTCGACGATGCCGTAGGCGTCGCCCACCATCCACTCGCGCCCGGCGAGATGGCCGTCGAGCACGCCGTAATGGCGCTTCACCTCGTACTGGTAGCGGTCGTTCGCGTAGGCCACCTTCTCCGGGGCGAAATGGCGGAAATGCACCGCCTGGCCCGAGAACGGCCCGATCCCGGTCGCCACGAACATCAGCCAGGACAGGAGCGCGCCGCGCTCTGCGGGTGGCGCAAGGAAGCGGCCGGTCTTCTCGGCGAGGTAGAGGAGGATCGCGTTCGAATCGAACACCACCGTACCGTCGTCGACGATCGCCGGCACCTTGCCGTTCGGGTTGAGCTTCAGGAACTCGGGCGCGAACTGCTCGCCCTTGCGGGTATCGACCGCCACCGGCTCGTAGGGGAGCCCCGCCTCTTCCAGGAAGAGCGCGACCTTGGTCGGGTTGGGCGAGCCGTTGAAGTAGAAGGTGATCATCCGAACCTCCGGGGAGCGGCGTGGAGCCGTGGGCCACAGGGCCCCAGATCCGGACGCGGATCAATCGGACGGCCTGAAACCCAGCGTTGCCGCGCAGGGCCTGGACTCCGGGCGCCGATCCGCCATGGTGCGTGATCGAATTTCCGGGAAACCTCGATCCTGTTCCTCACCCCCGACGAGTGGAGCGCGCTCCGGCTCAGCCTGCTGGTGGCGAGCGTGGCGACGCTGGCGAGCCTGGCCCCGGGCCTCGCCGTCGCCTATCTCCTCGCCCGCCGCGAGTTCCGCGGCCGGGCCTTCCTCGACGGGCTGGTCCACCTGCCGCTGATCCTGCCGCCGGTGGTGACCGGCTACCTGCTGCTCCTCGCCTTCGGGCGCCGCGGCTGGTTCGGCGCGGCGCTCGCCGAAATCGGCATCGTGTTCTCGTTCCGCTGGACCGGGGCGGCGCTCGCCTGCGCGGTGATGGGATTCCCGCTTATGGTGCGGGCGATGCGGCTCTCCCTCGAGGCGGTCGATCGCAAGCTCGAACAGGCCGCCGGGACCCTCGGGGCCTCGCCCGCTTCGGTGTTCCTCATCGTCACGCTGCCGCTCGCCCTGCCGGGGATCCTGGCCGGCGCGGTGCTCGCCTTCGCCAAGGCGATGGGGGAGTTCGGCGCCACCATCACCTTCGTGTCGAACATCCCCGGCGAGACCCAGACCCTTCCCTCCGCGATCTACACCCTGACCCAGGTGCCGGGGGGCGAGGCCGGGGCGCTTCGCCTCACCCTGGTCTCGGTCGCACTGTCGATGGCGGCGCTCCTCGCCTCGGAGTGGCTGGCCCGGCGGGCGCGGCGGCGCTTAAGCGCATGATCCGGGTCTCGGCATGATCGAGGTCGCGGTCCGGCACGCCCGCGGCGCCTTCGCGCTCGACGCGGCCTTCACCGCCGAGGGGCGGGTCACCGCCCTGTTCGGCCGCTCCGGCTCCGGCAAATCGACCCTCGTCGACGTGATCGCCGGGCTCCTGCGGCCCGATTCCGGGCGGGTGGTGGTCGACGGCGTCACCCTCCTCGATACGGAGAGCGGCGTGCGGGTGCCGGTGCACCGGCGCCGGATCGGCTACGTGTTCCAGGAGGCGCGGCTCCTGCCGCATCTGAGCGTGCGCCAGAACCTGCTGTTCGGGCGGTGGTTCGCTCGTGATCGCTCCGGCGGTCCCAGCCTGGAGGCGGTGGCCGATCTCCTGGGCATCGCCCCCCTGCTCGACCGGCGGCCGGCCGGGCTGTCGGGGGGGGAGCGCCAGCGGGTGGCGATCGGCCGGGCGCTCCTCGCGCGTCCGCGGCTCCTCCTGATGGACGAGCCGCTCTCGGCCCTCGACGAGGCGCGCAAGGCCGAGATCCTGCCCTACGTGGCGCGACTGCGCGACGAGGCGCGGGTGCCGATCGTCTATGTCAGCCACGCGGTCGCCGAGGTCGCGCGCCTCGCCGATACGGTGGTGGTGCTCGATCAGGGCAGGGTCGCGGCCTGCGGCCCCGCCGCCGCGGTCCTGCGCCGGGGCGCCCTCTTCCCGGGCCGCGAGACGGCCGAGACCGGTGCCCTCCTGCACCTGCGGGTCGTCGCCCACGACGACGCCTTCGGGCTCACCCGCCTCGACGGTCCGCCCGGCCGCCTGACGGTGCCGCGCCTCGGCCTGCCGGTGGGAGCCGGCGTGCGGGTGCGGGTGCGGGCCCGCGACGTCCTGGTGGCCCGTGAGGCGCCGCGCGCCTTGAGCGCCCGCAACGTCCTGTCCGGCACCGTCACCGCCGTGACACCGGGCGACGGGCCCCATTCCCGGGTCGAGATCGCCTGCGGCGAGGCCAGCCTGGTCGCCGAGGTGACGCGGCTCGCTGTCCACGAGCTCGCCCTGGTTCCGGGCCTGCCGGTGGTGGCGATCGTCAAGAGCGTCGCGTTCGACGAGGAGACGATCGGGGCGGTGGAGATTTGAGGGAGGGCGGCAGGCCTCGATCGCGCGGCGGTTCTCGACGGCGACGAGATCATGTGGAGACAACCGGCCTGACACGCGCTAGCGTCCTCTACGTCAGGCGACACCTTCCCGGCTGCGAGAACCCCGTGGCGCGCGGGGTTTACGGTGGACATCGCCGGCCACCGTCGAAACCCGAAAGGGTGGAGCAGGCACGGCTGGGAAGGAGGTGAAGGATGTGATCGGCTTCCCGATGCTCACCGTTACCATCGCGAAAAGCCCGACCGGATGGTCTCTGACCATCACGATCGGGCTCATGTAGCGACTGGGATCGCCTGAAAAGAGGGCTCGCGGACCGCCATCCGCGGGCTCTCGCCGATGAATATAGGCTCACTGTCCCCAACGATCAATCAACGCCAGTCGATCTTTTCGGGATGACGCTGCTTTCCCAAGCGGAAACGGCGGGCCTCCCGGCCCGCCGCTCCGTTACATCGGCAAATCGCGACGCTTAGCGGGCGCCCGGCAGGCGCTGGGCCATCGCCAGGTGCTGCTGCATCACCGGCAGGGCCTGCTGGACGTACGAGCGCAGGGCCGGGTTCGGGCCCGACTGGGCGTAGGCCTGGTAGCTGGCGACGGTCATGCCGTGGGCCTGGACCTGCATGCGGGCATAGGTGCGGTCGAAGGCCGGGCCGGCCGGGGTCTCGGCGAGTTCGGCGAGCATCGCCTGCTGCTGCGGGCCGAGCGGGATGGCGCGGGTCGCCGCCGTGGTCGTCACGTCGCCGTCGAAATCGACCGCGTTCGCGCCCATCTGCGCGCCCTGGGCCGCGCCGGTGCCGAGGCCCTGGAGGCCGCCCACGGGACCGCCCTGCAGGGTGCCGCCGACCACGCCGGCCGCCGCACCGGTGGCCGCGCCGACCGCGCCGCCCGCGATGGCGAAGGGCGCCTCGATCAGGCCGCCGATGCCGGCGCCGTTGCCGCGGGCCACGTTCTCACGGCCGCCGAGCAGGGCGACGTTGGCGGCGCGGTGGTCGCGGATCATCTCGCGGGCATACTCGCGGATGCGCGGGTTGCGCGACTTCTCGAGGGCGATCTGGCTCGACTTGACCTCGAACGCGTTCGACATCAGCGCCATCGAGCGGAACTCGTTGAAGCCACCGACCTGCGCGAAGGCGGGGGTCGCGAGAGCAACGGCAAGGCCGGTCAGGGCAACGAGCTTCTTCATGTCTGGTCTCCTGGAATTCTGTTCTTGAGCGTCACGTCCGGTCGTCGACCGAACATCGAGCCGTGGGAGGGAATCGCCTTGGCAAGATCATTCTTGGCAAAGCGCATTCTTGGCAGGACGCTTTCGGGCTGGACAACGAGCGTTCGCGGATATTGTTCCCGCCGCTGCGTCATCATTCGAAGCGCCCTCCCCTGGCCGGGAGGCGCCCGCCTCCGGTAAGACGGCGCCACGATGCCCCGGACGGTCCGGGGCGGACGCGATGCGGTCTCCCGTGACACGCCCCACCTCCCTGCCGCTGATCCAGGTCCTGCGGGCGCTCGCCGCCCTGATGGTCGCGGCCGGCCACGCGCAGTTCGAGGTCGCGGGCGTCGCGGCCCGGGCGGGGATGTCGTACGCGCCGACGGCCTGGCTGCCCTGGCCGGCCGGGGTCGACGTGTTCTTCGTCATCTCCGGCTTCATCATCGTGCACGCGGCGGCGCCCCTGCACGGGCGATTGGGCGCGCGAAAAATCTTCCTCGCGCACCGGGTCGCCCGGGTGGTGCCGCTCTACTGGCTCGCCACCACGCTCTACCTCGCCCTCGCCCTAGTCCGGCCCGGCCTCCTCGGCGCCGGCGCCGAGGGGCCGGCCACCATCGTCGCCTCGTACCTGTTCTGGCCGATGGCCCGGGCCGACGGGGCGGTGCAGCCGCTCTACTCCCTCGGCTGGACCCTCAACTACGAGATGGCGTTCTACGTAGTCTTCGCCCTCGCGCTGCCCCTGGGGCGGCGGCGATCCGTCCTCGCCGTGCTCGCGCTCCTCGTCGGCCTCGTCGTCCTGGGGCAGGCGGCGGGACCGCTGCCGGTGGCGCCGGCCTTCTGGAGCGATTCGATCGTGCTCGAATTCGCCTGCGGGGCGGCGCTCGCCCTCGCGCGGCAGGAGGGCTGGCGCCTGCCGGGTCCCGCGCGCCTCGCGCTGGCGCTCGCCGGCCTCGCCCTCCTGGCGCTGGCCGGCGAGGATCCCGCCCTGCCCCGCTGCCTCGCCTGGGGCGGCCCGGCCACCTTGCTGGTCGCGGCCGCGGCTCTCGGGCCGGCGGGGACCGCCGGCGCCGGCTCGCGCCCCTTCGTCCTCCGCCCTTTCGTTCTCCTGGGGGACGCGTCCTACGCGCTCTATCTCGCTCATCCCTTCGTCGTACGAGGCGTGCGCGTGGTCGCCGAGACCGTCGGCCTCGCAGGCCCGCTCGGGCCGGCCACGCTGGCGGTCCTGATGCTGGTCCTCGCCAGCCTCGCCGCGCTCTTGCTGCACCGCATCGTCGAGCGGCCCCTCACCCGGGCGGCGCGGTCGCTGCTCGCGCCGCCCCGCGAGCCGAAACCGGCCGTGAATAAGGCCTGACAAGCCCGGTTCTCCCCTTGCGGGGGCGGTCCGAACCCGTTGACACTCCATCGGCGGCATGCTGTTTCGCTATGCGATACGCGCATAAGCGCGAGTGAGGAAACGCAGGGGTGACGCGCCGACATGGCCCAACCGACCACCCACGTTGAGGAGCGGCCCCGCGCCGGTGCCAAAGGTCAGGACATCGTCCTGTCCACCGAGGGGCTGACCAAGGAATTCAAAGGGTTTCGCGCCGTCAACGGCGTGACGCTCGAGGTGACGCGCGGCACCATCCACGCGCTGATCGGCCCGAACGGCGCCGGCAAGACGACCTGCTTCAACCTGCTGACGAAGTTCCTGACGCCGTCGGCGGGCTCGATCCGCTACAACGGCCGCGACATCACCGGCATGAAGCCGGCGGACGTGGCGCGGCTCGGCCTGGTGCGCTCGTTCCAGATCTCGGCGGTCTTCCCGCACCTGACGGTCAAGGAGAACGTCCGCATCGCGCTGCAGCGGCGCAAGCGCGGCGACTCCTTCGACTTCTGGCGCTCCGAGACCGTGCTGCGGGCGCTCAACCAGGAGGCGCTGCAACTGGTCGAGGCGGTCGGTCTCTCCGACTTCGCCGACATTCCGGCGGTGGAGCTCTCCTACGGCCGCAAGCGGGCGCTGGAGATCGCCACCACGCTCGCCCTCGAGCCCGAGATGCTGCTCCTCGACGAGCCGATGGCCGGCATGGGCCACGAGGACGTCGACCGGACCGCGGCGCTGATCCGCCGGGTCTCGAAGAACCGCACCATCCTGATGGTCGAGCACAACCTGTCGGTCGTCGCCTCGCTCTCCGACCGCATCACCGTGCTGGCGCGCGGGCAGGTGCTGGCCGAGGGCAACTACGCCACCGTGTCGAAGGATCCCCGCGTGATTGAGGCCTATATCGGAGCCGGTCATGGCTGAGGCGGTGATGACGAAGCCGGTCGCGGCGGCTGCTGGCGCCGCGCCCCTCCTGGCGATCCAGGGGCTCGAGGGCTGGTACGGCGAGAGCCATGTGCTGCACGGCATCACCTTCGACGTGAAGCCCGGCGAGGTGGTGACCCTGCTCGGCCGCAACGGCGCCGGCAAGACCACGACCTTGCGTGCCATCATCGGCATCCTGGGCAAGCGGAAGGGCTCGATCCGCTACGACGGCACCGAGACCATCGGCATGGCCTCGCGCAACATCGCGAAGCTCGGTCTCGGCTACGTGCCGGAGGAGCGCGGCATCTTCTCGAGCCTGTCGGTCTACGAGAACCTGATGCTGCCGCCGCGGGTGAAGCCGGGCGGGATGACGGTCGAGCAGATCTACACCCTGTTCCCGAACCTCAAGGAGCGCTCGGGCAGCCAGGGCACCAAGCTCTCGGGCGGCGAGCAGCAGATGCTCGCCATCGGCCGCATCCTGCGCACCGGCGCCAAGCTGATCCTGCTCGACGAGCCGACCGAAGGCCTCGCCCCGGTCATCGTGCAGCAGATCGGCCGCACGATCGCCCGGCTGAAGACCGAGGGCTACACGATCGTCCTGGTGGAGCAGAACTTCCGCTTCGCCCAGACCGTGGCCGACCGGCACTTCGTGGTCGAGCAGGGCCGGGTGATCGACATGATCCCGAACGCCGAGCTCGACGCCAACATCGACAAGCTGCACACCTATCTCGGCGTGTGATGCGGGTGCGGGTCCTCCTCACGGCCCTGCTGGCGGGCCTCGCCTCGAGCGTGGCAGCCACGGCCGGGACGCCGGTGAAGATCGGCGTGCTGAACGACCGCTCGGGCGTCTACGCCGACATCTCGGGCGAGGGCTCGGTCGTCGCCGCCCGCATGGCGGTGGAGGATTTCCGTCCGCTCGGCCACGATCTCGCGGTGGAGATCGTGGCCGGCGACCACCAGAACAAGCCCGCCGTCGGCGCCGCGCTCGCCCGTGCCTGGTACGACCGGGAGGGGGTGGACGCGATCTTCGACGTGCCGACCTCCTCGGTGGCGCTCGCCGTCCACCAGGTCACCCGCGAGAGGAACAAGGTCTTCGTCGATTCCGGTGCCGGCACCGCCGACCTCACCGGCCCGGATTGCTCGCCCAACACCGTGCACTGGACCTTCGACACCGTGGCTTTGGCGAACGGCACCGGAGGCGCCATGGTCAAGCGCGGCGGCGACACCTGGTTCTTCGTCACCGCCGACTACGCCTTCGGCGAGGCGGTGCAGCGCGACACCACGGCGCTGATCCTGCGCAACGGCGGCAAGGTGCTGGGCAGCGTCAAGACGCCGTTCCCGGCCTCGGACTTCGCGCCTTTCCTTCGCCAGGCGCAGGCGTCGGGCGCCAAGGTGATCGGGCTGGCCAATGCCGGCGGCGACACGATCGGAGCGGTGCGCGAGGCGGCGCGCCTGAAGGTGACGGAGGGCGGCCAGGCGCTGGCCGGCCTCTTGATCTTCTCCTCCGACATCCACTCGCTCACCCCGAAGGTGGCGCAAGGCCTGGTCCTGACCGAGCCGTTCTACTGGGACCTCAACGACGCCACTCGCGCCTTCTCCGACCGGTTCGCCCGCCGGTTCGCCGGCCGCAAGCCCACCGCCGCCCAGGCCGGGGTCTATGCCGGCGTATTGCACTACCTCAAGGCCGTGTCGGCCCTGCGGTCGCGCGACGACGGCCGCCGGGTCGTGGCGAAGATGAAGGAGATCCCGACCGACGACCCGCTCTTCGGCAAGGGCACGATCCGGGCCGACGGCCGCAAGATCCACGACATGTACCTGTTCGAGGTCAAGAAGCCGGCGGAGTCGAAGGGCGAGTGGGACCTCTACCGGGTGCTCGCGACGATTCCCGGCAGCGAGGCGTTCCGGCCCCTCGACCAGGGCGGCTGCCCGCTCGTCGTCAAGGCGGCGCAGGCGGAGGGGACGCGGCCCTGACGCCCGGTCGCCGGCCCCGGCCGCGACCATGATGCGGAATGGACGGAACCGCGCCCCGCGGGTTCGTCGGAAAGGGGGCCGGCAAGGCCCCGCACGAGAAGCGGGTGCGGCGCTTTTCCAGCGACGCCAAGCCCGCCCGGACAGCCGAGAGTCGCTTCGCCGCCGCGTGCGGGCGGTGTCATCAGGGAGGATATTTGATGCTGAAACGGTTGTTGCTCGCCAGCGCGCTCTGCGCCGCAGCCTCGGTCCAGGCGCTGGCGCAGACGCCGGTGAAGATCGGCGTGCTGAACGACCGCTCGGGCGTCTATGCCGACATCTCGGGCGAGGGCTCCGTCGCCGCCGCCCGGATGGCGGTGGAGGACTTCAAGGCCGCCGAGAAGGGGCTGAAGGTCGAGATCCTCGCCGCCGACCACCAGAACAAGCCGGATGTCGGCGCCTCGATCGCCCGGCAATGGTACGACCGCGACGGCGTCGACGCGATCTTCGACGTGCCGACCTCGTCGGTGGCGCTCGCCATCAACCAGGTCACCCGCGAGAAGAACAAGGCCTTCATCAATTCGGGCGCCGGCACCGCCGACCTGACCGGGCCGCAATGCTCGCCCAACACCGTGCACTGGACCTACGACACGGCGGCCCTGGCGAACGGCACCGGCGGCGCCATGGTCAAGCGCGGCGGCACCACCTGGTTCTTCCTCACCGCCGACTACGCCTTCGGCCAAGCCTTGCAGCGCGACACCACCGAGGTCGTGACCAAGAACGGCGGCAAGGTGATCGGCGCGGTCAAGACCCCGTTCCCGACCGCCGACTTCTCGTCCTTCCTGCTCCAGGCGCAGGGCTCGGGCGCCAAGGTGATCGGGCTGGCCAATGCCGGTGGCGACACCATCAACGCCATCAAGCAGGCGGCGGAGTTCGGCATCACCGAGGGCGGCCAGGCCATCGCCGGCCTGCTCATCTTCTCCTCGGACATCCACGCCCTGACGACGAAGACCGCGCAGGGGCTGGTGCTGACCGAGCCGTTCTACTGGGACCTCAACGACGGCACCCGCACCTTCTCCGACCGCTTCGCCAAGCAGGCCGGCGGCAAGAAGCCGACCGCGGTGCAGGCCGGGGTCTATGCCAGCGTGCTCCACTACCTCAAGGCGGTCGAGGCGCTGAAGTCGGCCTCCGATGGGGGCAAGGTCGTGGCGAAGATGAAGGAGATCCCGACCGAGGATCCGCTCTTCGGCAAGGGCACGATCCGGCCCGACGGCCGCAAGATCCACGACATGTACCTGTTCGAGGTGAAGAAGCCGGCCGAGTCGAAGGGCCCCTGGGACCTCTACAAGACGCTGGCGACGATCCCCGGCAGCGAGGCGTTCCGCCCGCTCAACCAGGGCAACTGCCCGCTGGTGAACAAGAGCTAGTTTTTCAAGTTTGGGCCGGCGGCGCGAGGGCGCCGCCGGCCTCCCGAACCCGGCCCGGTCCCCACGTGAGTCGCCAGACCCCATGCCCACGATCCTCGGCGTCCCCATGCAGGCGCTCTTCGGCCAGCTCCTGCTCGGCCTCATCAACGGCTCGTTCTACGCCATCCTGTCGCTCGGGCTGGCGATCATCTTCGGGCTGTTGAACATCATCAACTTCACCCACGGCGCACAGTACATGATGGGCGCCTTCGTCGCCTGGATGCTGCTGAACTACGCCGGCCTCGGCTACTGGTGGGCGCTGCTGCTGGCGCCGATCGTGGTCGGCATCTTCGGGGTGATCCTGGAGCGGCTGCTGATCTCGCGGCTCTACAAGCTCGATCACCTCTACGGCCTGCTCCTGACCTTCGGCCTCGCCCTGATCATCCAGGGCCTGTTCCGCAACGAGTACGGCGTGTCGGGCCTGCCCTACGCGATCCCCTCCGAGCTGTCGGGCGGCCAGCGCCTGCCCTTCATGTTCCTGCCGAACTACCGCGGCTGGGTCGTCGTCGCCTCGCTCGTCGTCTGCATCGCCACCTGGCTGGTGATCGAGAAGACCAAGCTCGGCGCGTATCTCCGGGCCGCCACCGAGAACCCGACCCTGGTCCAGGCCTTCGGGGTGAACGTGCCGCTGCTGCTGACGCTGACCTACGGCTTCGGCGTCGCGCTCGCCGCCTTCGCGGGCGTGCTCGCCGCCCCGGTCTACTCGGTGAACCCGAACATGGGCGCCGACATCATCATCGTGGTGTTCGCGGTCGTGGTGATCGGCGGCATGGGATCGATCCTCGGCTCGATCGTCACCGGCTTCACCCTCGGGCTGATCGAGGGCCTGACCAAGGTGTTCTACCCGGAAGCCTCCTCGACCGTGATCTTCGTCATCATGGTGCTGGTGCTGCTGGTGAAGCCCGCCGGCCTGTTCGGCCGCACCGCCTGACCCGCCTCGCCTGAAGGAACGCGCAAATGTCCTCCGCCGCGGCGTCCACCGACGCCACCCCGATCGCCACCGCCCTGCCCGAGGGCCGGGACGCCAAGGCGTTCCACCGCCTCGTCTTCGTCATCATCGCGGTCCTGCTCGCGGTGCTGCCCTTCATCCTGTATCCCGTCTTCCTGATGAAGGTTTTGTGCTTCGCGCTGTTCGCGCTGGCCTTCAACCTGCTCCTCGGCTACGGCGGCCTGCTCTCCTTCGGCCATGCCGCCTATTTCGGCATGGCGAGCTACGTCACCGCCTACACCGCCAAGGTCTGGGGCCTGACGCCGGAACTCGCCATCCTCGGCGGCACCCTGATGGCGGCCCTGCTCGGCCTCGTCTTCGGCGCGCTCGCCATCCGGCGCCAGGGCATCTACTTCTCGATGATCACCCTGGCGCTCGCCCAGATGGTGTTCTTCTTCTCGCTGCAGGCCAAGTTCACCGGCGGCGAGGACGGCATCCAGGCGGTGCCGCGCGGCCACCTGTTCGGAATCATCAGCCTCGCCGACGACCGGGTGCTCTACGCGCTCGTCGCGGTGATCTTCTTCCTCGGGCTGCTGCTGATCTACCGCATCATCCACTCGCCGTTCGGCCAGGTGCTGAAGGCGATCCGCGACAACGAGCCCCGCGCGATCTCGCTCGGCTACCGCGCCAACCAGTACAAGCTCGCGGTGTTCGTGCTCTCGACCACGCTCGCGGGGCTCGCCGGCTCGACCAAGGCGATCGTGTTCCAGCTCGCCTCGCTCACCGACGTGCACTGGTCGATGTCGGGCGAGGTGGTGCTGATGACGCTGGTTGGCGGCATGGGCACGGTGTTCGGCCCGATCCTCGGCTCCTTCGTCATCATCGCGATGGAGAACTACCTGGCGCAGTTCGGCGCCTGGGTGACGATCATCCAGGGCTTCGTGTTCGTGATCTGCGTGCTGGTGTTCCGCGAGGGGATCTTGGGGCTCGTGGCACGGACGCTGAAGCGTCCGCTCTAGCTGTATCCGGATTGGAATGAAGGCGGCGCCGGTCCTGCGAGGGGCCGGCGCCGTCTTGGCTTCGGCTCGTCGGCATGGCTTGTCACGAACGGATTTTGACACCCTCCGGGTCATCCCGGGGCCGCGCAGCGGAACCCGGGATCCATAACCGCTGACGTTTCAGGATGAAGCGGAACGCGAATCGCTCCATCCTCCAACCTCAGCGGTTATGAATCCCCGGTTCTCGCCTGCGGCGAGCCCCGGGATGACGTAGAGATATACTCTGATCCATGGAGGGCTGCCGCCATGGCTTATTTCGTTTATATGATGGCGAGCGGACGTCATGGGACGCTGTATGTGGGCGTCACGAACAATATCGCCCGCCGCGTCTTCGAGCATCAGTCCAAGGCGAAGCGCAGTTTTACCGCCCGCTAAGACGTCGTTCGGCTCGTCTGGTACGAATCCTACGACAGTGTCAACGAGGCGATCACCCGCGAAAAATCGCTGAAGAAATGGCGCAGGGAGTGGAAGCTCCAGCTGATCGAGGATTTCAATCCAGGCTGGAGCGACCTTTATCCCACGTTGGCAGGCTTTTGACGTGGCCGACCGGGTTCCGTTCCCGCAACCGTCGCAGCTGTACCCTCACCGTCATCCCGGGGCTCGGCAAAGCCGAGAACCCGGGATCCATAACCGCTGACCTTTCAGGAAGAGGCGGAAAGCTGATCGCCTTGTCCGGCACCGTCAGCGGTTATGGATCCCGGGTTCCGCTGCGCGGCCCCGGGATGACATCGAGGGTGTCAGGCTCGTCGGGCGAACCGTCCGCCCGAGCATTGGAACGAGAGACTCCCCTCATCGCCCCCGCCCGTCCCGCCACTTCAGGAATTCCTGATACAGCTGGTCGCGGTCGATCTCGCCCGCGCCCCTCCGCTGGCCGAGGAACTGCGCCACCTCGCCGGGCGCCGCCGCGACCCGAGGGGCCGGGGCGATGCGGTTCTCCAGCCAGTCCCTGGCCGCGGGGAAGCGGGGCCAGTCGGCGACCTCGGCGGTGAGGTTCACCTCGCGCCATTTCGGGTGCCGGGGCGCCTTGAGGAAGCTGTCGTACTGGCTGAAGAAGGCGTCGACGAAGCGGGCGATGCGGTTGTAGCGCTCGCTGCCCTTCGGCCAGTTATAGGCCGCCAGGATGGAGCCGACCGCCAGGGTGCGAACGGCGTTCCCCTCCGGCGCGAGGCGCGGATAGTCGGCGTGGGTCAGCTCCGCCGGCATGTAGCTCTCGGCGACGCCGCCCGCGAACGGCACGTCGAGCAGGTGGAAGCGGTCGCCCCCCTGGAACTCGGCCAGCACCGCCACGGGCTTCGCTGCCACCGAGACCATGGCGGCGATCTCGCCCCGCTCCAGCATGCCGAGCGCCGTCGGCTGGTCGACGTTGACCGGCTCGACCTCCAGGCTCAAGCCGGCGAACATCGCCCGGCCGGACGCGTCGGTACCGCTGCCGCGCACGTCGAAGCTCACCTTCCGGCCGGCGAGCTGGCGGATGTCGGTGATCTCCCGCGGGGCCACCACGTGCAGCTCGTCGTTGAACAGCCGGGCGATGTAGGCGATGTGCGACTGGGCGTTGCCGACCCGCTTGTCCTTGCGCAGCTGGTCGAGGGAATCGGTGCGCACGAAGGCGATGTCGATCCCGCGCAGGTAGCGCAGGTCGTAGGCGTTCTGTCCCGCGCCCTTGCCCATCACCGGCAGCACCCGCAGGTCCTTGACGCCGTCGAGCACGAAGGCGAGGTCGCTCGCCATGCGGAAATAGGTGCCGCCCGGCGTGCCCGAGATCACCGCCACGGTGTTGGCGTTGAGGTGGCTGCCGAGCGCCACGTCCTCGGCGGTCTCCCGCGGGCCGGAGCCCTGCGCCCGCGGCCTCGGGGGCATCGTCCGGGTCGGCCGGGCCGGTGCCGGCGCCGCGACGGGCGGGGGATCGGCGGGCTGCGCGCCGGCCTCGGGGCCGGTCCAGGGCAGCAGGAGGGCGAGCCAGAGCGCGGCGCGGCGGGTCATGCAATCTCTCCCCGTCCCAGCATCATTCGCCGAAGTGGTCCCCGGTTCGGCAGTGACATGATGCGAAAACAAGACGCTGAGCAGGACTGCACCAGGCAGTTCTGCTCAGTGTGCGGATCACTCGCCGCCCCACGGGGCGGCGAGCGAGGGCACGAACGGCGCCGGCAGGCCGGCCTGGCGGACCGGGTTGATCCAGCCCGGCTGCCCGCGATGCACGTGACCGGCCGGCGGCGCCTCCGCGGGATCCCGGCTCGCGACGTCCCGGTTCGCCGGGCCCGGATCGGTCGGACCCTGGTTTCCTTGCGCCTGGCGGTACAGGGCGCTCGCCTTCTCGGGATCGCCGCGCAGGCCCCGGACCTGCAGGGCGGCGAGCCGGTCGGGGTCGTAGGTCTCGGCGAGGAGCGCCGTGGCCCTGGCGCTGCCGCCGCGCACGCCGAGGGTGAGGAAGAGCCGCGCCCCGCTGATGTCGCCGCGCCCGAGCAGGACCGCGACCCGCGCCAGCAGGCGTTCCTCGTCGAGCGTCTCGGCGGTGCCCGCCGGCACCAGCGCGGCCGACGGCGGCGCGGCCGGCGCCGGGCCGGGGCGGGTCTGGAGCACCAGCGAGGGCTGGCGCGCCTTCGCGGCCTTGGGAGCCGGAAGGCTGGCCTCGTCCCCGCGGTCGCGGCCGGCCTTCAGGCGGTCGAGGCGCCCGCGCGTCTCGGCGGCGACCCGCTCGGCGGCGATCCGGCCCTGCTCGGCCCGATCGCGGGCGCCGGCGGTCTGCACCTCGCGGGCGACCGCCTCGGACTGGGCGACCTGGGCGGCGCGCAGCGCGACGGCGAGGCGGCGCAGGCCCGCCCGCATCATCGCCCGCTCCCGCGAGGCGGCCTGGGCCTGCGCCTGGTGGGCGACCTGCGCGGCCTCGGCCGCGGTTTCCAGCACGGCGACGCGCCGGCGCGCCTCGGCGAGGGCCACCGCCAGCTGCTCGGACCGCGCCCGCTCCTCCGCGAGCGCCTGCCGGCGCTCCTCTGCGACCTCCTCCGCGGCCCGGCGGGCCTCGTCGGCGGCGGTCCCGGCCTGCGCCGTCGCGCCGTCCGGCGCGTGCGCCTGCGCGGCCCGCGTCCGCAATTCCTCGACCTCGGCCCTCGCGGCGATCAGGTCGCGGCGCGCCGTCATCGCGGCGTCGGACAGGGCGTTGGCGCGCGCCTCCTCCTGCTCCAGGCGCCGCCGGGCCGTGTCCGCCTCGGCCTCCGCCTGCCGCACCCGCCCGTCGGCCCGCCGCCGGACCTCGTCGAGGGCCTGCGTGTCCGCAACGGCCCGTACGGGCTCGGGCGTCTTGGGTGTCGTGTGGGCGGGGTCGCCCGGCGGACTCGCCGGATCGCCGGCCTGACCGGCCTGGTCGCCCGTCGGGCGGACCGGCTCGGCCGCTTGACCGGTTCCTTGACCGGTTCCTTGGCCGGCCCCTTGCCGGGCCAGGATGACGCGCGCCTGCATCTGGCGCGGCACGCCGGCCCGGTCGGCGTCCGAGACGTCGGTCCAGGCCTGGGCGGCGGGTGGGCGCGCCGCCGGCACCGGCTCCGCCGGCGGCGGGCTTCCCTCGATCGTCAGCATTGCGCCGAGCACCCCCAGCGCCAGGCATCCTGCCAGGCCGAGCCAGAATTTCATGACGCGCCCCTCCGGCGTGAGCGGGCGGATCTCCACGGGGGAGTGCCGCGCCGTCTCCTCGCGGCCGACATTGGGCCGTTGGGGCAGTCGGGAGCTATCTGCGCGATGGGGGGCGGTCGGAGCCGCTACCCTCCCCCGAAAGGCGTAAGGGAGACATCCCCCTTTCGGATCAGGCGAGCGCCTGCCGGATCGCCGCCCGGACCCGCTCCGGGGCCTCGAAGGGGAGGAAGTGAGTGGTGCCCGGCACCGTCTCGATCTCCACCGATCCGCGGCTCTCGGCGAGCGCGCAGGTGCTGCCGGTCTCGGCCCGCAGGATGGCGGCCGGGCAGGACAGGCGGGCCAGCGCCCCCCAGGAATCGTGCCCTTGCGCCATGTAGCTCGACGCTTCCCAGGCCCCGGTGCAGGCGAGGGTGACGCCGTCCGGACCGTCCCGAAAACCGTCCGCGACGTAGTCGGCGAGCGGCGCCTCCGGCCAGGTGCGGAACGCACCGCGCCCGCGATAGGCGGCGAGCGCCGCATCCCGGGACGGGAAGGTGCTGCGCCGCTTCCGAGCGCCGTCCGCGAGGCCGGGATGGCCCTCGCCGCGGCGCTCCGGGGGCTGGATCACCGGATCGAGCAGCACGAGGCGGCGCACCCGCTCCGGCCGCGCGGCGGCGGCGAGCAGCGAGGCGGTGCCGCCCATCGAGTGGCCGATCAGCACCAGGGGCGGTGCGTCGAGCCGGTTCATGAGGGCGATCAGGTCGTCGGTGACGTCCTGCCAGTCGCTCCGTCCGGCGGGCTCCGCCGGCAGCGTCGTGCGGCCGTGGCCGCGATGGTCGTAGGCGAGGATCCGCCGGTCGGCGAGCGGCGCCAGCAGGCTGCGATAGGTGCGGGCGTTGAAGCCGTTGGCGTGCAGGAGGAGCGCGTCGAGGGGCCGGTCGGCCGGCCCGAATTCGAGCGCGGCGAGGTGCCCGCCGGACGGGTCGCCGATGTCGATCGTCCGCCGGACGAAGTCCGTGTCGCTCACGCCCGTATCCCCTTCGGTCGCGCCAGGGCGGTGCCGGCGGCGCCCAGCGCCATCAGCACCGCCGTGCCGAGGAAGACCGCCCGCATGCCGACATGTCCCCCGATGAAGCCGCCGAGCAGCGGCCCCACCACCTGCCCGACATATTGCGACGAGGTGGAATAGCCCAGCATCGTCCCGGCCACCCGGTCGGGCACCGAGTGGCGGATCACGCTGGCGATGCAGGGCAGGAGGCCGCCAAGCGCCAGCCCCATGAGGAAGCGCAGGGCCACGAGCTGCCACTCGCTCGTCACCAGGGCCTGGGGCACGAGGAGCACCGCCGAGGCGGTCAGGCTCGCGGTGATGACGGTCCAGGGGCCGATCCGGTCGGCGAGGCGCCCGAGCCGCGGCGCCGACAGGATGCTCCCTAGGGCGGTCGCCGACATCGCGAGCCCCGCGACCAGGGTGACCCGGGCGGGATCGGGGGTGAGCTCCGCGACGTAGACGGTGATGATCGGCTCGACCGACATCACGGCCAGCATCAGCAGCATGCCGGTCGCCAGCATGGCGAGCGCCGGGCCCTTGTCCGGGATGCTGGAAAAGCCGCCGCCGCCCCGGGCGGATTTCGGCGGGCGCGGTTCCTCGCGGATCAGGAACAAAGTCGCCAGGAAGGCGAGGAAGATCACCCCGCCGGCAGCGAAGAAGGTGGCGCGGATGCCGATGACCGGCGGCAGCACCCCGCCGATCAGCGGCCCGACGAGGTTGCCCGCCATGATGCCCGAGGCCAGCGTGCCGAGCGCCCAGGCGGAGCGGTCCTTCGGCGTCTGCGTCGCGATCAGCACCGTCGAGCCCGAGGCGTAGCCGCCGAGCAAACCCGCGAGCAGCCGCAGGCCCACGAGCTGCCAGACGTTGCCGGCGAGCCCGATCAGCGACATCGCCACCGCCATGCCGAGGCTCGCCCGGATCAGCATCAGCTTGCGGCCGTAGAGGTCGGCGAGGCGGCCCCAGAGCGGCGCCACCAGGGCGGCGCTGAAGAAGGTCGCCCCGAAGGCGACGCCGGACCATTGCACGATCGCCGCCTGGTCCTTGACGCCCAGCTCCTCGACGTAGAGCGGCAGGAACGGCAGCAGCAGCGTCATCGCCACGATGGTGGTGAAGGAGCCGAACACGCAGACCGCGAGGTTGCGCCGCCAATAGGCCTCCGCCGGCACCTCGGCCGGAGCCGTGAGGCTGCTGTCGCGGGTCATCGTCGCGGTCCTCCCCTTCGCACGGTGGAAGGATCGAGCGCGGGTCTCCCCTCTCCAGGCGATGCCGGGCTTGCCCGGTATCGCTGCAAGGTGTGGGAGAGGGGATCCCGCGCTCGATCTTCGGCTGGAAGAGGGACCGTAGACGGCTCGGTCCACGGCGCGAAGCCGTGCCGGACGCTCATCCTCATGCCCCCATGTCATGCCATCCGCGCCAATCCGGCCAGGCTACGACGCCGTGCACCAGGCGCCGGTCCCGCGCCACCTCGCCGAACGGCGCCAGGACCCATTCCCATTCGCGCGGCGCCGGCCCCGGATCGACGCCGTAGAGGAGGTCGATCCGCTCCAGGATCCGCCCGGCCCGGTCCTCCTCGGTCTCGTCGCGGTCGGTGACGAGGCAGATCCGGGCCGGGAGCCCCGCCAGGGCGTCGAGATGGGCCGCCACGATGCGGCGCCCGAAGGCCTCCGGGTCGGTCCAGGGCCCGAGCCGGCCGGCCGCCTCGAGCCGCGCCACCGGCAGGATCGGCAGCTGCGACAGGAGGTTGGCCGAGACCACGAGGTCGGCCTCGCGGCAGACCGGCGGCAGAACCGGCCCGAACCCCTCCCCGCGGCCGAGCAGCAGGTCCCGCGTGCCGCTCAGGTCGTGGACGAGGCGCGCGACGTTGCGGTGGCCCCGCGCCCGGAGCCGCCCCCGCCAGGGATGCACCGCATCGACCAGCACCACCCGCCGGAACGCGCCGGCGAGGTCGTCGATCGGTACGTCGTCGAGGAGGCCGGAGCCCAGCACCACGGCGGTGTCGCGCCGGGGCAGGTCGTCCATCGCCGCCCGCACCGCGTCCTTCGCCGCCGCCAGGTGCGGTGCCCAGGCGGCGCGGCAGCGTTGCGACCGCGCGGCGAGCCGCACGCTGTCGCCGGCATAGCCGAGGCGCCGCGCCGCCGGCGAGGCCGGCTGGACGAGCCAGTGCAGCAGGTCGAGGAGCACTAAAGCCCGCCGGCCTCCACCACGAACCGCGCCACCGCCTCGACGCCGTCGCCGTGGCGCAAGGAGGCGAACACGTAGGGGCGCGTGCCGCGCATGCGCTTCGTGTCCTCCTCCATCACCCCGAGATCGGCGCCGACGAGGGGCGCGAGGTCGGTCTTGTTGATGACGAGCAGGTCCGAGCGGGTGATGCCGGGCCCGCCCTTCCGCGGGATCTTTTCTCCACCGGCGACGTCGATGACGTAGATCGTCAGGTCGGCGAGTTCCGGCGAGAAGGTGGCGGCGAGGTTGTCGCCGCCGGATTCGAGCAGCACCAGGTCGAGGGCGGGGAAGCGCCGCCGCATCTCGGCCACCGCCGCGAGGTTGATCGAGGCGTCCTCGCGGATCGCCGTATGCGGGCAGCCGCCGGTCTCGACGCCCATGATGCGCTCCTCGGGCAAGGCGCCGGCCACGGTCAGGAGGCGCGCATCCTCCTTGGTGTAGATGTCGTTGGTGATGGCACAGAGGTCGTAGCGCTCGCGCAGGGCCTTGCACAGGCCCTCCATCAGGGCGGTCTTGCCCGACCCGACCGGGCCGCCGATGCCGACCCGTAGGGGACCATGGGTGGAGCTGGGACCGTGAGTGGAAGTCATGGTGTGTTCGATCCCCTCAAAGGTCGTCTGGCGCGGCGGGAGCCGGCCCGCGACCGAATCTCGTTGGTAAAGTGCTCGGGCAGGATGCCCACCCCGATCAAGCCGTCGTCACAGGATCGCGTCGATCCCCTTCCGCGCGGCAAGCGACAGCAGCTTGAGCGAGGCGCCCCCTGGCTTCGAGTCGCCCCGCTCCCACTTGCTCACCAGGGACGTCGTGACGTTGAGCGCACGGGCGAAGATCGACTGGCTCATCTGCGCCCGCTCGCGGATCGCCCGGATCGCCTCGGGGGCCAGCGGCTCGACCGGCGTGAGGCAGGTCAGGTCGAACCGGCGAAGGGTCGCCTCGTCGATGGCGCCGACTGCATGGAGATCTTCGGCCCCCTGGTGAAGGGCGCCGAGAAGATCACTGCGATACGTCGTCTTCTGGGTGCTCATCCGGGATCACCTTCCATCCCTTTTCCCGCGTGAGGCGGTCGAACGCCTCATCCGTGAGGCCGGCCAGGATCGTCGCGAAGTCGCGCAACGCATCAAGCTCGCCCGGCGTGACGTTCGCGCGTACGTTCTTGGGAAACACGTACAGGAACACGGCCCGTTCCCGCCTCTTGTGGAAGAGGATGGTTCTGAAGCCGCCCGAACGCCCCTGACCGGGGCGTGCGACCCGCTGCTTGATCAGGCACAAGCCGAGGCCAGCATCGATCAGCCCGCTTTCTGCCCGCGCGACTGCACCCAACAGATCCGCGTCGCGGATCCCCGACTTGGCCGCGTCCTTCGAGAACTTCGGCAAGGCGAATATCCGCACCCGACCCTCATACCCGAACGCCCCTGCCGATTCGCGATGGGCCCGAAGCCGCAGCCGAAAGTTTAGCAGCGGTTACCATATTTCGGCAGCCCACGTTCGAGACCGCCGTCAATACAGCCGCCCGCCATTCGGCACCGGCCGCTCGGGCGCGATCAGCACCACGGCGCCGTCCCCGTCCGGCACCCCGAGGGTCAGAACCTCGGAGCGCACCGGGCCGACCTGGCGCGGCGGCAGGTTGACGACGCAGAGCACCTGCCGGCCGATCAGGGCCTCGGGCGCGTAGTGCACCGTCACCTGGGCGGAGGACTTTTTCAGGCCGATCGCCTCGCCGAGATCGATGACGAAGCGGTAGGCCGGCCGGCGCGCCTGCGGGATCGGCGCCGCCTCGACGATGGTGCCGACCCGCACGTCGAGCTTCAGGAAGTCGTCGATGGCGATCGGGGCCGGCGGCTGGGTCTCGTCCATGGGGTGTCCGGGCTGGAGAACGGGAATGACACTCGGTCCTTCGTCGATGCGACGGGATGGCCGAGCGAAGGTTTGAAGGTCGGGCCGTCAGGCCGCCTCGCTCACGGTCCGGCCGCCGTCAGGTCCTCTGTCGATCTGCCCGTCGAGGTAACGGCAGGCCAGGGCGATGTAGCGGGGGATCTCCCGCTCCTTGGCGTAGTAGGCGACGAGACGCCGCGCGATGCCCAGATGGGCTGCGGCGGCATCGAGGGTCAGCCGGTTGCGCTTCAGGAAGGCGGCGAAATCGTGGTTCGTCATGGTCTCGGCCGCCAGGTCCTCGATGGACTCGGCCCCGATCTCGAGGTCGGGACACCCCGCCCAGGCGAGCGTCGCCCCCCATTCGCCTAACTCCACATCCTCGAAAGGCACCGTACCGTCGCGCAGCGGCCGGAAAACCTTGAAGGTGAAGATCACCGGGGCGAGGTCCACGCTGTCGGTCCGGCCGACGCGCTCGCCCTCGGCCCAGGTGACGCTCACGGTGAACGGTTTTCGCGTGGATGCGACGGTGGCCAGTTTCGGCAGGCGCCGCCCGACCGTGACGATCTCAGTCTCGCTCATTGGGACGGCTCCATTCGGCGAGCAAGGCCTCGGTCCGTCCGGCCGCCCACGCCAAAGCCTCCGCGAGTGCCGAACGGGTATAGGTCCCTTCGATCACCGGGAGGGTCCGGATGTCGACGAGAGCGTGAAAATCCGGACCAATGATGTGAAAGTGCGGTGGATTGTGATCCCGGGATCGGACGTCGATCCGAAAGCTGGCGAAGCGGTGGAAGGTGGGCACAGGTCATCGTCCCGGCACTGTTCCTAAATAGTGCATAGGATGCACTCGTGCAAGGAATGATCGGTGTCCCGATCCCACCGCTCCGGCCGCAAGCCGTCCTCGTAGGCCAGCCTCCCCTCTCACCCCACCGACATCGTCAGCGGCGGCTGCACCTCCGCCGGCAGCGGCGAGACGTAGCCCTCGGGACCCGTGCGGGCCTTCAGGTCCGCCTTGGCGGCCTCGCGCAAGCCTTCATCGGTCGCGAGCCGGGCGCCGAGCGCCGCCATGGCTTTGGCCACCTGCACCATCGCCTTGTGGGCCGCCGGGGTCTTCCCCTGCGCCACCACCTGCCAGGTGTGGAACGGCGTACCGATCGCCACCGTCGGGGCGTGGGCCTGGACCGTCGGCACCACCCAGCTCACGTCGCCGACATCGGTCGAGCCGATCGCCGGGTTCCGGCGGGCGTCGAGCGGCACCAGGAAGTCGGCGAGCGGCGCATCGGTCACCGGCAGCCCGATCGTATGGTAGATCGCCGCGATGTCCTGCGGCGTCAGCGTGCCCTGGATCTCCTTCGCGAAGGCGCGGTCGGCCTCGTCGAAATGGGGCGTGCCGAGATCCTCCATCACCCCGTGCAGGGCCTCCTCCAGGGCCGTGTTGCCGACGAGGTTCGAGACCGCGCTGACGATGCGCATCTCCATGGTGGTCTCGGTCATCAGCGCCGCGCCCTCGGCGATCTTGCGCACGCGGGCGACGAGGTCGCGCATGCCCGGCAGGTCGCGGGCGCGGATCGAGTAGCGCACCCGGGCATGGGCCTGGACGACGTTGGGGGCGATGCCGCCGGTATCGAGGAGCGCGTAATGCACCCGCGCGTCGCTCGGCATGTGCTCGCGCATGTAGTTGACGCCGACATTCATCAGCTCGACCGCGTCGAGTGCCGAGCGCCCGAGATGCGGGGCGGCCGCCGCGTGCGAGGCGCGGCCGGTGAACACGAAGTCGGCCCGGGTGTTGGCGAGCGAGAGCGGCGGCGAGACCTCCCAGAAGCTCGACGGGTGCCAGGTCACCGCGGCGTCGGCATCTGAAAACAGGCCCTCGCGCACCATGAACGCCTTGGCGGCGCCGCCCTCCTCCGCCGGGCAGCCGTAGTAGCGCACGCGGCCGGGCAATCCGGATTCCGCGAGCCAGTCCTTCATCGCGGTCGCGGCGAGCAGTGCCGCCGAGCCGAGCAGGTTGTGCCCGCAGCCGTGGCCGTGGCCGCCTTGCTCGATGGGGGTATGCCTGGCGACGCCCGCCTCCTGGCTCAGGCCCGGCAGCGCGTCGTACTCGCCGAGGAAGGCGATGACCGGGCCGCCCTCCCCGGCCTCGCCGATCACCGCGGTCGGGATGCCGGCCGCGCCCTCCGTGACGCGAAAGCCCTGGTGGCGCAGCTCGGCGGCATGGGCCGCGGCCGAGCGCGCTTCGGTGTAGCAGACCTCCGGCGTGCCCCAGACCTCGTCGGAGAGGGCGATCAGCCGGTCCTTGTGGGCGTCGACCTGGCGCCAGACGGCGTTGCGGTTGTCCATGGGGTCCTCCCGGAATTCCTTGCCGCGCGAACCCTCGGCGGGCCGCCTCGTACCCTGAGCCTATGCAGGCGGCGGGCCGGCTCAAGCGCGGCGGGAGCGGACGTGGCGCGCGAATTGCGAATGGCTGGGAGAGTATGCCACGGCGGCTTGCGGTCCGGGACCGCGGGCGCGATGCTGCCGGCCGTCTCAAGGCCAGCCAGAAGGGTGTTTGTCGAATGACCGAGCGTGGCGTTACCGAGCATGACCTGCGCACCCTGATCGGCGAGGTGAAGGACGGCAGCCTGTCGCGGCGCAGCTTCGTGCGCCGGATGCTGGCGCTCGGCCTCACCGCCCCGATGGCCGGGATGATGCTGGCCCAGAACGGCGTCGCCTTCGCGGCGAACCCCCTGCGCGACGCCTACAAGCCGACGAAGGCCGGCGGCGGCGGGCCGCTGAAGCTCCTGTTCTGGCAGGCCGCGACCCTGATCAACCCACATTTCGCCATCGGCACCAAGGATCAGGAAGGCTCGCGCATCTTCTACGAGCCGCTGGCGGCCTGGGACGCCGACGGTAACCTGTTCCCGATCCTGGCGGCCGAGATCCCCTCGAAGGAGAATGGCGGCGTCGCGGCGGACGGCCGCTCGGTGACCTGGAAGCTCAAGCCGAACGTGAAGTGGCACGACGGCAAGCCCTTCACCGCCGACGACGTGGTGTTCACGGCGGAATACGCCGCCAACCCGGCGACGGCTGCCGTCACCGGCGGCAGCTACGTCAACGTCAAGGTCACGAAGATCGACGACCTGACGGTGAAGCTGACGTTCAAGGAGCCGACGCCGTTCTGGGCTGACGCCTTCGTGTCGAGCGCCGGGATGATCATCCCCAAGCACGTCTTCGCGGATTATAACGGCGACAAGTCCCGCGACGCGCCGGCGAACCTCGCGCCGGTCGGCACCGGCCCCTACAAGTTCAGCGAGTTCCGCCCGGGCGACATCCTGCGCGGCGTGCGCAACCCCGACTACCACCTGCCGAACCGGCCGTTCTTCGACTCGATCGAGATGAAGGGCGGCGGCGACGCGGTCTCAGCCGCCCGCGCCGTGCTCCAGACCGGCGAGTACGACTACGCCTGGAACATGCAGGTCGAGGACGAGATCCTCAAGCGGCTCGAGGCCGAGGGCAAGGGCCGGGTCAAGATGGATTACGGCGGCAACCTCGAATTCCTGCTGCTGAACGCCACCGACCCGAACGTCGAGGTCGACGGCGAGCGCGCCTCGCTCAAGACCAAGCACCCGGCCTTCTCCGATCCGGCGGTGCGCAAGGCGATGAACCTGCTCGTCAACCGGGCGGCGATCCAGCAATACATCTACGGCCGCACCGGCCGGGCCACCGCCAACGTCTTCAACGGCCCGGCGCCCTTCGTCTCGAAAAGCACCTCCTTCGCCTTCGACGCCGACAAGGCGGCGCAAATTCTCGAAGACGCTGGCTGGAAGAAAGGAAGCGACGGCATCCGCGCCAAGGACGGCAAGAAGCTGAGATTCGTCTTCCAGACCTCGATCAACGCGCCGCGCCAGAAGACCCAGGCGATCATCAAGCAGGCCGCCCAGAAGGCCGGCATCGACATGGAGCTGAAATCGGTTCCCGGCTCGGTGTTTTTCTCCTCCGACGTGGCGAACCCGGATACCTATCCGCATTTCTACGCCGACATGGAGATGTATACCTGGAACATGACCCAGGCCGATCCGGCGGTGTTCGCGCTGCAATACGTGTCGTGGGAGGCCGCCACCAAGGCCAACAAGTGGCAGGGCCGCAACATCTGCCGGATGCAGAACCCGGAGGTCGATGCCGCCTACAAGCAGGCGCAGGGCGAGCTCGATCTCGTCAAGCGCGCCGCCCTGTTCGTCAAGATGAACGACCTGGTGGTGGCCGACTACGTCCTGCCGCTGCTCCACCGCGCCCAGGTCTCGGCGATCAACGGCAAGCTCGAGGCGCCCGCGAGCGGCTGGGACAACTCGCTGGCCTTCCTGGCCGAGTGGTACAAGCAGGCGTAACGATCACCCGATGGGAGCCTACCTCCTCCGCCGCCTCCTCATCGCGATCCCGAGCCTGCTCGGGATCAGCCTGATCCTGTTCACCGTGCTGGCGCTGGCGCCGGGCGATCCCTTCGGCGAGCTCGCCACCAACCCCAACGTGCCGCCGGAGGTGCGCGAGGCCCTGCGGCTGAAGTTCGGCCTCGATGACCCGATCCTGGTGCGCTACCTGCACTGGCTGACGGCGATGCTCCAGGGCGATTGGGGCTTCTCCTTCGCCAGCCGCGTCAACGTCGACGAGCTGATCCTGCAGCGCCTGCCGACCACGCTCTTCGTGGTCGGCTCGTCGCAGGTCCTGGCGCTCCTCATCGCCGTGCCGGTCGGCATCCTGGCGGCGATCCGGCCCTACTCGGTCTTCGACCAGGTGGCGAACACGCTGGCCTTCGTCGGCTTCTCGCTGCCGACCTTCTTCACCGGCCTGCTGTTCATCCTGCTGTTCAGCCTCACCCTCGACTGGCTGCCCTTCGTCTACCAGGCCGACATCTCGGCGACGGGCTGGCGCTGGGCCTGGGAGCACGTCCGGCAGGCGATCATGCCGGTCTGCGTGCTCGGCTTCTTCCAGGCCGCGTCCTATACCCGCTACGTCCGCGCCTCGGTGCTCGACGTGGCGCGCCTCGACTACGTCACCACCGCCCGGGCCAAGGGCCTGTCGGACGGCACCGTCACGGTCCGCCACATCGCCCGCAACGCGCTGATCCCGGTCGTGACGCTCGTGGCGCTCCAGATCCCGGCGGTGTTCGGCGGCGCCATCGTCACCGAGCAGATCTTCCGCATCCCCGGGATCGGCTCGCTCCTCATCAACGCGATGCTCGCCAACGACACGCCGGTGGTGATGGCCGTCACCTTCGTGTTCGCCTGCCTCGTCGTCCTGTTCAACCTCGTCGCGGACCTCCTCTATGGCTGGCTCGACCCTCGCATCTCCTACCGCTGAGGCGGGGCCGGCCCCCGCCCCGGCGGCCTCGGGGCGGGACACCTGGCGGCGCTTCCGCCGCCACCGCCTCGCGGTCGTCAGCGTCGGAGTGCTGGGCTTGCTCGTGCTCGCGGTCCTCGTCGGCGGCTGGGTCTGGCCGGTGGCGATCGACGAGATCGACTTCGCGGCGACGCTCCAGGGCCCGTCCTGGGCCCACCCGCTCGGCACCGACGACCTCGGCCAGGACCTGCTCGCCCGGATGATCTACGGCGGGCGGATCTCGCTCGCCGTCGGCTTCGCCGCGATGGTGGTGGCGACCTTCGTCGGCGTGCTGGTCGGCGCGCTCGCCGGCATGTCGCGCCGCTTCCTCGATCCGGTGCTGATGTGGCTGACCGACCTGTTCCTGTCGCTGCCGCAGCTGCCGCTCCTGCTCTTGATCATCTACCTGTTCCGCGACCAGTTGAAGCAGCTCTTCGGGGTCGAGGGCGGCGTGTTCGTGATGATCGTCGCGGTCATCGGGGGCCTGCGCTGGATGCCGGTGGCGCGGCTGGTGCGGGCGCAGTTCCTGAGCTTGCGCGAGAAGGAGTTCGTCGAGGCGGCGCGCTCGCAGGGCGCGACCGCCTGGCACCTCGTCACCCGCCACATCCTGCCGAACGCGCTGGGTCCCGTGATCGTCGCGGCGACGATCGAGGTGTCGTCGGCGATCATCGCCGAATCGACCCTGTCGTTCTTAGGCCTCGGCTTCCCGCCCGACATCCCGACCTGGGGCCGGCTCCTCTACGACGCCAAGGACCACCTCGACGTGGCGCCGCACTGGGCGCTGTTCCCGGGCGCCGCGATTTTTTTGACCGTGCTGTCGATCAACTTCATCGGCGATGGGCTTCGCGATGCCCTCGATCCGCGGCGGGTGCTGTGATGCTCGATCACCGCCACGCGTTCCGGGACCATACAGTTAGGGGAGCGTGTTGGAGGCTGCCTGTCTCTCCCGACAGCCTTGACACCCTCCTCGTCATTCCGGGGCCGCGCAGCGGAGCCCGGAATCCAGACACTCAGGTGATGCAGAGCGAAGCGGGATGCTCCCCACTTCATCCTGAACGCTCCGCGGTTCTGGATTCCGGGCTCCGCTGCGCGGCCCCGGAATGACGAAGTGGGTGTAAAGTCCCTGGGAGCCAATCAAACTGGCTCTCAGGATCGCTGACCTTCTACTTTGATAGAAAATCCCTCGAAGGGGACACCCATGACCACCCCGATCCTCTCGGTCCAGGACCTCACCGTCGCGTTCCGCTCCGAGCAGGCCTGGCGCCCGGTGGTGCACGGCGTCTCGTTCGAGATCGGCCCCAAGGAGACGGTCGCGCTGGTGGGCGAGTCGGGCTCCGGCAAGAGCGTCACCGCGCTCTCGATCATGCGGCTCACGCCCCGCGACGCGACCCGCACCGGCGGCCGGGTGCTGCTGGAGGGCCGCGACCTCCTGCGCCTGCCCGATGCCGAGATGCGCCGGATCCGCGGCGACGACGTCGCGATGATCTTCCAGGAGCCGATGACGAGCCTCAACCCGGTGCTCACCGTCGGCTTCCAGATCGGCGAGGCGCTGCGGCTGCACCGCGGCCTGTCGCGCGCCGAGGCCGAGGCCGAGACGGTGCGGCTGTTCGACAAGGTGCGGATCCCGGCCGCTGCCTCGCGGGTGCACGATTACCCGCACCGCTTCTCCGGCGGCATGCGCCAGCGGGTGATGATCGCGATGGCGCTCGCCTGCCGGCCGAAGCTCCTGATCGCCGACGAGCCGACGACGGCCCTCGACGTCACCATCCAGGCCCAGATCCTCGACCTGATCAAGCTCCTCCAGGAGGAGGAGGGCATGTCGGTCCTGTTCATCACCCACGACATGGGGGTGGTGGCCGAGATCGCCGACCGCACCGTGGTGATGGTCGACGGGCGCGCCGTCGAGACGGGCGCCACCGAGCAGATCTTCCGCCGCCCGGCCCATCCCTACAGCCGCGCGCTGCTCGCCGCCGTGCCGACCCTCGGGGCGATGAAGGGGCAGCCGCACCCGGCCCGCTTCCCGATCGTCGACCGCGCCACAGGCGAGCCCGAAGCCGCCGTGCCGCTGCCCGACACGGTGCGCGAGGGCGCGCGCCCGGTCCTGGAGGTCAAGGGCCTGACCACCCGCTTCGACATCCGCGGCGGCCTGCTCTCGCGGGTGCGCGGCCGGGTCCACGCGGTCGAGAACGTCTCCTTCGCGGTGCGCGAGGGCGAGACCCTGGCCCTCGTCGGCGAATCGGGCTGCGGCAAGTCGACCACCGGCCGCTCGGTGCTGCGGCTGATCGAGCCGGTCGCCGGCTCGGTGCTCCTCGACGGCGAGGATGTGCTCGGCCTCTCGCCCGCCGCGCTCCGCGCCTGCCGCCGGCGGATGCAGATGATCTTCCAGGATCCCTTCGCCAGCCTCGATCCGCGCATGAGCGTCGGCAGCGCCATCGCCGAGCCGCTGCTGATCAACCGCCTATGCTCCCGGGCTCAGGCCCGCGAGCGCGCCGCCGACCTGCTGCGCCGGGTCGGGCTGAAACCCGAGATGGCGAGCCGCTTCCCGCACGAATTCTCCGGCGGCCAGAGGCAGCGCATCTGCATCGCCCGCACGCTCGCGCTGGAGCCGCGGCTGATCGTGGCCGACGAGTCGGTCTCGGCCCTCGACGTCTCGGTGAAGGCGCAGGTGGTGAACCTGATGCTCGACCTGCAGGCCTCGCTCGGCCTCGCCTACCTGTTCATCTCGCACGACATGGCGGTGGTGGAGCGGGTGAGCCACCGGGTCGCCGTGATGTATCTCGGCGAGATCGTCGAGATCGGCCCCCGCGCGGCGATCTTCGGCGCGCCCCAGCACCCCTACACCAAGAAGCTGATCGCCGCCGTGCCGGTGCCCGATCCGGGCCGCCGGCGCCAGCTCCACGCGGTGCGCAGCGACGAGATCAAGAGCCCGATCCGCCCGGTCGACTACGTGCCGCCCGAGCGCCTCTACCGCGAGGTCTCGCCCGGGCACGTGGTGCAGGTCTGGGGACCGGAATGGGAGGCGCCGGCGGGCGGGATGGCGGCGGTGGCGTGAGGGGCTCGCTCCCTCTGCCCTTGTCCCTCCGCCTTGCCCCTCTGCCCTTGCGAGAGCGATCCGGCGCCCCATCTCGTCGGCTCGTGCCGGAGGGAGCCCCGATGTTCGACGCCAAGCGCCTGCTCGACCAGTTCCTCGGCGGCGGGCCGAGAGGGGGATATTCCGGCGGCTATCCCGGCCAGGGCTCCCACGGCCACGCGCCCTCTTCCCTTGAGCAGGTCACCCGTTCGCTGGGCGGCGGTGGCGGCAAGGCGGCGATCCTCGGCGGCCTCGCCTCGCTCGTCCTCGGCGGGCGCCGCGGTCAGGGCGGGTTCAGCTCCGGCTTCGGCGCGCCGGGCATGGGGTCTACCGGCCGGCTCGGCGGCCTCGCGTTGATCGGTACCCTCGCCTATCAGGCCTACCAGAGCTGGCAAGCGAAGCAGGCCCAGCGCGGATCCGCTCCGCCCCGCGCCAGCGGCTTCATCCCCTCCGCCGACGAGGCGGCGCGGATGCTCGGCGGCACGCGCTTCGCGCCGTCCTCCCCGGCCGACGAGCAGGACCGGGCCCGCGCCCTCCTGATCGCGATGATCACCGCCGCCAAGGCCGACGGCCACATCGATCCGGACGAGCAGGGCCGCATCTTCGGCGAGATGGACCGTCACGCCCTGGATGCCGACGACAAGGCCTTCCTGATGGACGCCCTGCGCGCGCCCGTCGACGTCGAGGCGGTGGCGCGCCTCGCCCGGAGCCCCGAGCAGGCGAGCGAGATCTACGCCGCCTCCGTGATGGCGGTCACCGTCGATACGCCGCAGGAACGGGCGTATCTCGATCATCTCGCCCGACGACTCGGGCTCGATCCGGGCTTCGCGCGCCACATCGAAGCCACGCTCACCGCGGCCTCTTCGCAAAGGTGAACACTTCGTTACGGCCGTTAACCATTCGCTAACCATCGGACGTGCCTGATGGGTTGGTAACGAGTCGTAAAGACGTGACCAGCCAGACCCAAACCCGCCCGCCGATCCGCTTCCGTGGCCGCTCGTTCCTGGCGGTCGTGTTAGCCCCAGAGGCGCCGATCGAGGATTGGCTCGCCGACCTCGACGCCCTTGCCAAGCGCTCTCCGGCGTTCTTCGCCGGCCGCGCCGTGATCCTGGACGTGACGGCCCTGGCTCCGAGCCGGGACGCGCTCCACGACCTGGTGGCCGCCCTGAACGAGCGCGAGATCCCCATCATGGGGATCGAGGGCGCCGGGGCCGGCTCGCTCGGTCCCGGGATGCCGCCGCCGCTCAACGGCGGCCGGCCCTCCGGCGAGGTGGCGATGCCCGGCGAGGCTCCGGCCGCCGCCCCGGTCGAGCGGGTGACGGGCGCGAAGTCGCTGATGCTGGAGAGCCCGGTGCGATCCGGCCAGGCGATCCTCTTCCCCGAGGGCGACGTGACCGTGATGGGCTCGGTGGCCTCGGGCGCCGAGATCATCGCCGGCGGCTCGATCCACATCTACGGGGCGCTGCGGGGCCGCGCCATCGCGGGGGCCGCCGGCTCGCCGGGCGCCCGCATCTTCTGCCGCAAGTTCGAGCCCGAGTTGCTCGCGATCGACGGCCTCTACCGCATCGCCGACGACATCGATCCGTCCTTGCGCGGCCGCGCCGTCCAGGTCTGGCTCGACGGCGACGCGATGCGCACCGCCGCCCTCGATTAACCGTCGTCACCGCTCCGGGGGCCCCGCGGCAACGATCCGCGGACGGGGCGAAACTCAAGAAAACACACGCAGCGGCCGCGCCGGCCGCGACTTCGCATCGCAAGGTTAAGGGGGACCAATGGCCAAAGTCATCGTGGTGACATCCGGCAAGGGAGGGGTGGGCAAGACCACCACGACGGCGGCTTTGGGCGCGGCCCTGGCCCGGACCGGACAAAGGGTCTGCGTCGTCGATTTCGACGTGGGCCTGCGCAACCTCGACCTCATCATGGGCGCCGAGCGCCGGGTGGTCTACGACCTCATCAACGTCGTCCAGGGCGACGCCAAGCTGACCCAGGCGCTGATCCGCGACAAGCGCCTCGACACCCTCTCGCTGCTCCCCGCCTCGCAGACCCGCGACAAGGACGCGCTCACCGACGAGGGCGTCGCCCGCGTCATCGGCGAATTGCGCGAGAAGTTCGACTGGGTGATCTGCGACAGCCCGGCCGGCATCGAGCGCGGCGCGACGCTGGCGATGCGCCACGCCGACATCGCGGTCGTCGTCACCAATCCCGAGGTCTCCTCGGTGCGCGATTCGGACCGGATCATCGGCCTTCTCGATTCGAAGACCGAGCGCGCGAAGAACGGCGAGCGGCTGGAGAAGCACCTGATCCTCACCCGCTACGACCCCAGCCGGGCCGAGCGCGGCGAGATGCTGAAGATCGACGACGTGCTGGAGATCCTGTCGATCCCGCTGCTTGCCGTGATCCCGGAGAGCGAGGAGGTTCTCAAGGCCTCGAACCTCGGCAGCCCGGTGACGCTGAACGCACCGCAGAGCGCGCCTGCCCGGGCCTACACGGATGCGGTGCGCCGTCTCAAGGGCGAGACCGTCGAGATGATCGTGCCGTCCGAGAAGCGGTCGATCCTGGGCAAACTCTTCCCCCGGAGGGCGGCATGAACCTGCTGAGCTTCCTGTCGCGGCGCGGCACGGCGCCGGTGGCGCGCGAGCGGCTCCAGATCCTTCTCGCGCACGAGCGCA
>NZ_FPCB01000032.1:59045-84140 GCF_900116815.1 Methylobacterium sp. 174MFSha1.1
GCGCTGATCCGCGACAAGCGCCTCGACACCCTCTCGCTGCTCCCCGCCTCGCAGACCCGCGACAAGGACGCGCTCACCGACGAGGGCGTCGCCCGGGTGATCGGCGAGCTTCGTGAAAAGTTCGACTGGGTGATCTGCGACAGCCCGGCCGGCATCGAGCGCGGGGCGACGCTGGCCATGCGCCACGCCGACATCGCGGTCGTCGTCACCAACCCCGAGGTTTCCTCGGTGCGCGATTCGGACCGGATCATCGGGCTCCTCGATTCCAAGACCGAGCGGGCCGAGAAGGGCGAGCGGCTGGAGAAGCACCTGATCCTCACCCGCTACGACCCCAACCGGGCCGAGCGCGGCGAGATGCTGAAGATCGACGACGTGCTGGAGATCCTGTCGATCCCGCTCCTCGCCGTGATCCCGGAGAGCGAGGAGGTTCTCAAGGCCTCGAACCTCGGCAGCCCGGTGACGCTGAACGCGCCGCAGAGCGCGCCGGCCCGCGCCTATGCCGACGCGGTCCGGCGGCTCAAGGGCGAGACCGTGGCGATGACCGTCCCGACCGAGAAGCGCTCGCTCCTCGGCAAGCTGTTCACCCGGAGGGCGGCATGAACCTGCTGAGCTTCCTGTCGCGGCGCGGCACGGCGCCGGTGGCGCGCGAGCGGCTCCAGATCCTTCTCGCGCACGAGCGCACCGCGTTCGGTCGCTCGGACCTGGTGGCGATCCTGCGCGAGGAGATCCTGGCGGTGATCGCCAAGCACGTCGCCATCGACAAGGAGAAGGTGAAGGTGACGATGGAGCGGGGCGACGCCGTCTCGACCCTCGGCGTCGACATCGAACTCCCGGACAACAAGGTCGCCCGGCTCGCCAGCGCGTGACCGCATCTCCCCGCGGTCGCCCCTTGTGCCGGAACACCATCCGATCGCGGTGCGACCGGATGGTGTTCCAGACCTTTGGTTTTGCCGCATTTTCTTCGACGAACCGGCATCCACTTCGTCGGAAAATGCTCTTGGGCACGATATAGCCCGGGCAGGCGGCGGGATCCCCGCGCCTGCCCGGAAGAGGTCGAGGTCATGCCGGACGCGCCCACCATCTACGCCAACACCCTGATGGCGCTCAGCCTGCGCCGGCCGGGCATCCTTCAGGTGACCCTCGGCACCGCCGGCTTCAGCGGCGAGGACATTGAGGTCGCGCTGCGGCTCGCCGTGCCGGAGGACACCGCGGTCGAACTGGTCGAGGCCCTGGTCGAGGGCCTGCAGGCCGCCGCCGAGGAGGACGAGGACGACGAGGTGCCGGAGCCCTACGAGGCCTCGGTCGGCGACGTCGCGACCGCGGGGCTGCTCGCCACCACGCTCGCCACCGCCATGGGCGACGCCCTCGACCTCCTGGCGACGCGCCCCGACTTCCTCGAACGCCTGTCCGAGATCGAGGAGCGCGCCGTACTGACCACGCGCAACTCCGTCTCGGAGGGCGTCTCGGTCGACGACGAGGCCAAGGCGGTGCGCGACACCGTCGCGGTGCTCCAGAGCCTGTTCGCCCAGTGGCGCAAGGACCACGTGCCGCCTGCTCCCGAGGCGCCCTCCCCCGACTCTCCGCCGCCCGACGCGCCTCCGCCCGGGGACGGCGAACCGAAGGCCTGAGGCCTCAGGCGAGGAAGGCGAGGAGCGCCGCGCTCACCTCCTCCGGGCGCTCCTCCTGCAGGGTGTGGCCGCAATCCAGCGCGCGGCCGCGCACGTCGCGCGCCTTCTCGCGCCAAGTCTCCGGCACGTCGTGTCTCCAGCACGTCGTAGATCCGCCCCTCGGTCCCCCTCGCGCCCCACAGGGCGAGGAGCGGCGCCTCTACCCGCGCCTCGGCATCGGCGGCGTCGTTGTGAAATATCCTCGCCTGTTGCGCACGAAGCCGGGCCGGCAGCGCGACGCCTGATACGATTTCCGGACGATCAGTTCGGAAATCGTATCACCAGCCCGCGCGGTGGAGCCTACGGCTCCACACACATGAGCGAGGCCGATTTCCGCATCGCGAAAGCGATTGCGCAGCAATCGCCGAGCGATCAATCGGAAATTGTATGACGCGTGCTTTCTGCGCGGGACCGGCATCCGGGGATCGTCCACCCCCGCCCGTCGAGGCTCCGGCGCGCGACGCGGAGATCCGCTCCTCCATCGCGCCAGTCCGCCCAATGTTACCGGGACGCAATATTCCCGAATTCCGACCATGATACCGGCACAGTCAAGCTGATGCCTCGTACGTGATCTGAAAACAGATCCGGGACGATGCAGAGGCCGATCGAAACCGCATCGCCGATGCTGTCCGCGACGGTCCGGAGCCCGGGATCACCGTGACGTCCGGGCGAGATCGATTCGCGCGAGACGGATTCGGGCAAGACGGATTCGAGGAAGAAGATGGAGGTCGTTTTCGATGATCGTCGGAATGATTGATATTTTCTCGCAAGGCGCGTCGTCTTGCCGGTCGTCTTGCCTGTCATCGTCCCGGATGTCGGCCAGCCAAGTGGAGCGGTCGTCGGGCAGGGCCGGCACGGACGGGGCGTCATGAACGAGCGCGCGCACAGGTCCGTGGCACAAAGGTCCGTGGCAATGGAGTGGCCGGTTCCGGAACGCCGGTCCGCCGCGATCTTCGCGGCCGACATCGCCGGCTACTCCAAGGCGATGCATGCCGACGAGGCCGGCGCCATGCGGGCGCTCCAGGCCACGCGGCGGATCGTCGACCGCCTGATCTCGGCCCGAAGAGGCCGGATCGCCAACACCGCCGGGGACAGCGTGCTCGCCGAGTTCGCTTCCGTGACGGATGCGGTCGCCTGCGCGGTGGCGATCCAGCGGGCGCTGGCCGAGGCCGAGGGCGATGCCGGGCGGTTCCGCCTGCGCATCGGCATCCATCTCGGCGCCGTGATGGTGCACGAGGGCGACCTGTTCGGCGACGGCGTCAACATCGCGGCGCGGCTCCAGGCGGCGGCCGAGCCCGGTGCGCTGCGTCTGTCGGACGCCGCCTACCGGCAGGTGCGCGACATGCCGGGTATCCGCTTCGTCGATCTCGGCATGCAGCGGCTCAAGAACATCGCCCGGCCGGTCCGGGTCTACGCCGTGCCGTCGCCGGAGGCGCGCGCGCCGCGGATGGCCCGGGCCCTCCGGTCCGCCCTCGGCGCCGTCACCGCCATGGTTCTCGCGGGCCTGGCGCTTGCCTGGCCGCATTCGGCCGCCGAGCGCGCGGAGGACGCGCTGCCGGCGCGGCCGCGGCTGTCGCTCGTCGTCCTGCCGCTCGCCAACCAGAGCGGCGACGCGGAGCAGGACTACCTCGCCGAGCAGCTCGCCGAGGACCTCTCCGCCGATCTCGCCCGCGCGCCCGGCACCTTCGTCATCGCCCACGGCACGGCCCAGTCCTACCGGGGGCGCCCGGTCGAGCCGCGTGCGGTCGGCCGGGAGCTCGGCGTGCGCTACGTGGTGCAGGGCAGCCTGCGCCAGAGCGCCGAGCAGGTCCGCTTCGCCGTGCAGCTCACCGACGTCGAGACCGGCGCCGCCCTCTGGGCCGACCGCTACGACGGGGCCCGCGCCGACCTCGCCGCCGCGCAGGACACCCTCGTCGCGCAGGTCGGGCGGGCGCTCGGCATCCGCCTGCTGGAGGCCGAGACGCAAGCGCGCGCAGGACACCCGGCGGACGCGGTCGACCTCGTCATGCGCGGCCAGGCCCTGCTCAACCGGCCCTTCGCCCGGGAGAACCACGCCGGCGCACGGCCGCTGTTCGCGCGCGCGCTCGCCCTCGACCCGGGCAACGTCCACGCGCGGCTCGGCCTCGCCGAGGTGCTGGTCGACGGGGTGCTGAACGGCTGGACGAGCGAGCGGCAGGCCGACCTCGACGCCGCCGAGCAGGCCGTCACCTCGGTGCTCCAGGGCGATCCGACCCATCCCTTCGCGCATTACCTGCGCGGCGAGACCCTGCGGGCCCGGGCCCGCTACGCCGAGGCGCTGGCCGCCTTCGACCGGGTGCTCACGCTCAATCCGAGCTTCGCCCGGGCGCACGCCTACCGGGGCCTGATCCACATCTTCCTCGGCCGGGCGGAGGAAACGGAGGCCGACATCGCGGCGGCAATCCGCCTCAGCCCGAAGGATCCGCTGCTCGGCGCCTGGCTGGCGCGGGACGGGCTGGCGAAGCTCCATCTCGGCCGGGACGAGGCGGCGATCGCGCCGCTGCAGCGCGCCGCGGCGGTGAACCCGCTCTTCGACTTCCCGCACCTCTACCTCGCCTGCGCCTTCGCGCGGCTCGGCCGGGACGCGGAGGCGCGGGCGGCCCTCGCCCGGTTCCTGGAGCTCCGGCCCGGCTACACGATCGCCCGCTACCGCAGCCTGACCTCCACCGACCCGACCTTCCTCGCTCAGCGCGAGGGGATCTACGACGGCCTGCGGCGGGCCGGCCTGCCGGAGCGGTGACGGGACTCGTCCGATGTGAGACCTTCGCAGGCCAGCCGGTGTTGACGAGGTTCCCACGGAGCCTCGTCAGCCATGCCAGCCCTCATCGCCTTGATCGCCATCCTCGCCGGCGCCCTCAACACCGTCCAGGCGGGGGCGAACGCGACGCTCAACAAGGCCCTCGGCCAGCCGGTGCTGGTCGCCCTCACGGTCTCGCTCGCCAACGCGGTGGTCTACCTCGCCGCCGCACCGTTCGTCGGGCTCGGCTGGCCCGGGGCGTCGCGGCTCGCCCAGGCGCCGTGGTGGGCCTGGCTCGGCGGCGCGATGGGCGGCGCCTACGTGCTGGCGATGACGGTCTTCGCCGGCCGGCTCGGCGCCGCCACCTTCGCGGGCTTCACGGTCACCGCCGGCCTCGTCACCTCGGTGCTGCTCGACCATTTCGGCTGGGTCGGCTTCGCACAGCACCCGGCCGGGTTCGGGCGCATCCTCGGCTGCGGGCTGATGATCGCCGGGGTCGCGCTGATCGCGCTGAACTGAACCTCAGCGCCAGCCGCGCGACTCGTCGGCCCGGCGCAGGTCGCGCGTGTCGCGGCCCGGCACCGGCGGCCTCTGCGCGGTGAAGGCCGGCGCGCGGCTCGCGCCCGGATCGACGGTGTTGATGTCGGCGAGCAGCACCGTCGCCGCGGAGGCGCCGAGCCCGGTGGCGACGAAGCCGTAGATCACGGCGCGCGGCGCGCCGAAATGCCGGACGATCAGCGCGACCGCGGTCGCGACGGCGAGGAAGCCGATGGCACTGTGCCACATGTGAACGATCTCTCCCGGAGCGGGACACTCTTCCCCGCGCACAGGAGGAGGGTGCGAGCGGCGTGCCGGCAGGGTGGCGTGGTTAACGCGCGGCGACCGGCGCGGGCAAGGTCCGGGAGGTAATCCGCGCCGTTGCCCCTCCCGGCGCGGCCGGCCCGCGTTCCCCCGGCGCCTGTTCGGCCTTATGACGGGCGCCTTCCGCTCTCCAGGGATCCCCGATGCCCCAGCCCACCCAACCCCTCGCCCTCGGCATCATCGGCGCCGGCATCATGGGCGAGCGCATGCTCGACGCCATCGCGGGGCAGGACGAGTCCCCCGTCCGCGTCGCGGCCCTGTGGGATCCGGATCCGGCGGCGCGGGCGCGCATCGCCGCGCGCTTCCCCTCCCTGCCCGTGGTGGCGGATGCCGCCGCGGTCGTGGCGGCGAGCGCGTGCGTGTACATCGCCTCCCCGCCCGCCACGCATCTCGGCCACGCCCGGGCGGCGCTGGCTCAAGGGCGGAGCGTGTTCTGCGAGAAGCCGCTGGCCGTCGATCTCGCCGAGGCCCGCGCCTTCGTGGCGGCGGCCGGCCCCCGCGGCGCGGTGAACTTCCCGTTCGCCTCCTCCCTCGGGGTCGCCACCCTGGCGCAGTGGATCGCCGAGGGCGCGGTCGGCACGCCGCAGCGCCTCACCATCGAGGTCGCCTTCGCGCGCTGGCCGCGGGGATGGCAGGCCGACGCCGCGGGCTGGCTCGACGCGCCGCAGGAGGGCGGCTTCACCCGCGAGGTGGTGTCGCACTTCCTGTTCCTCAGCCGCCGCCTGCTCGGGCCCCTGGACGGGCTGCGGGCGCAGGCGCGGTTTCCGGAAGCCGGCCGGTCGGAGCGGGCGGTCGACGCCACGTTCCGAGCCGGCGCCGTGCCGGTGGTGTTGCGCGGCCGGGTCGGCGAGACGGCGCTCGACGACCACAACATCTGGACGCTGGAGGGCGAGGCCGGCACGGTGCGCCTGCGCGACTGGGCGATCGCCGAGCGGCAGGGACCGGACGGCGGCTTCGCGCCCGCCCCCGACGCGATCCCGAACGAGCGCGCCCGCCCGATCGCCCTGCGGCGCCAGCTCGAGGGCGTGGTGCGGATGACCCGCGGCGAGCCCCACGCCCTCGCCACCCTGGCGGAGGCGCTGGAGGTGCAGGAGGTCGTCGAGGCCATCCTGGCCGGCCGCTGAGGGGCCGGACATCGCGTCACACCCCGGCGACCGCCCGGACGGACGGTCCCGGCCCCCTCTTCCGGGCCGGGAGCCCGCCAGGCCGTGCGCGAGGGCGAGTAGGTCGCTGTGATCGCAGCATAATCCCAATCGCTAGTCTATTTTTGACGTAATCCCGATTAATTTCCCATCTCGCTCCCGACTCGCTCTCATGACTGACGCAGAAAAACCATGACCCTGCGGTATCGGTAGTCAGCCGTAGTCGAACTTCTTCCGCATAACGCGTTATCTTCCCGAACATCCGGATGCGTCTCCCCGAATCTCTTCGCCGGTGCGAAGGGCGGGGCGCCCGGACGGTACGGAAGAGCGGGTCGGGAGAGATGGGGATCGGGACGGGACGACATGGACGGCACGGCCCGCGCGGGCGCCGGCGATGAGAGCCGGCAACAGGCCCCTGCGGGTCCTCGTCGCCCATAACCGCTACCAGGTCCGCGGCGGCGAGGATGCGGCGGTGGCCCGCGATCTCGCGGCCCTCGAACGGGCGGGCTGCGCGGTCGAGGCGGTGTTCCTCGACAACGAGGCGATCACCTCTGGCCCCGCCCGGCTGCGGGCGGCGATCGCGGCGACGCACGCGCCCGAGGGCATCGCCCGGGTGATGGCGGTCCTGCGCCGCTTCGCACCGGACGTGGTTCACGTCCACAACTTCTTCCCGCTGCTCTCGCCGGGCATCCACGCCGCGGCGCGGGCGGCCGGCTGCGCCACGGTGCAGACGCTGCACAATTACCGCCTGATCTGCGCCAACGCCTTCCTGATGCGCGACGGCGCGCCGTGCGAGCTCTGCGTGACCGGCTCGCCCTACCGGGCGGTGCAGTTCGCCTGCTACCGCGGCTCTCGGACCGGCACGCTCGCGGTCGCCCGGATGATCGACCACCACCGCCGGGCCGGGACCTGGCGGCGGGACGTCGACCGGTTCGTGGCGCTCACCCCCTTCGCCCGCGGGCGCTTCGCCGCGGCGGGCTTTCCGGAGGAGAAGATCCGCATCCGTCCGAACGGGCTGCCCGATCCGGGATTGCCCGCGGAAGGACCCCGCCGGGGCCTGCTCTTCGTCGGCCGGCTCAGCCCCGAGAAGGGCGTGTCCATCCTCGCCGAGGCCGCCGCCCGGGCGAACATGCGGGTCACGGTGATCGGCGAGGGACCGCTCGCGGGGGCGCTCGCCGGGCATCCGGGCCTCGACCTCAGGGGCGCCCTTCCGCCGGAGGCGGTCCAGGCGGCGATGGCGCGGGCTGCCGCGATCGTCGTGCCGTCGCTCTGGTACGAGGGCCTGCCGATGGTGGTGGCGGAGGCCTTCGCGGCCGGCACCCCTGTCGTCGCCTCGCGCATCGGGGCGCTGGCCGGCCTCGTCACCGACGGCGCGACGGGGCTCCTCGCCACGCCGGGCGACGCCGCCGACCTCGCGCGCGCCCTCTCGCGCATCGCGGGCGACCCCGCTTGGGCCGCCGCCATGGGGCGGGAGGCCCGCGCCGTCTACGAGCGCGAGTGGCGCGAGGACGTCACCACCCGCGCCCTCCTCGACATCTACCGGGATGCCGTCGCCGCGCGCGCGGCAGAGTCGCGCCTTTCCGACGCGCCCCTTTCCAGAACGGGAACCTGACCAAAGTGGCACACGATCCCCTCGTCCCTTCGTTCACGATCGGCGGCATTCCGGTCTCGGCCACCGACATGGCGGGGCTCGCCGAGGCGGTCCGGCGCCGGCTGGCCGCCGGGCCGGCGCAGCCCGGCACCTTCGTGGTGTTCCGCGACGCCCACGGCGTGGTGCGGGCGCAGAAGGACGCCGCCTTGCGTGCCGCCCACCACGACGCCCTGCTGGTCGTCGCCGACGGCCGCCCCCTGAGCTGGATCGGCCGCTGGCGCGGCCTGACCGCGATGCAGCAGGTGCCGGGGATCGAATCGGTCGAGGCCCTGTGCCGGGCCGGCGTGGATCAGGGCTGGCGCCATTACTTCCTCGGCGGAGGCGACGGCGTCGCGGATCTGCTCGCCACGACGATGCGCGCCCGGGTGCCCGGCCTGCAGGTCGCCGGCGTCGAGACGCCGCCCTTCCGCCCGCTCGACGACGCCGAGACGGAGGCGATGCGCGCGCGCATCCGCGCCTCCGGCGCGCAGATCGTCTGGGTCGGCCTCGGCACGCCCAAGCAGGAAATGTTCATGGCGGTCCACGCCCCGCACCTGCCGGGCACGATCGCCATGGGGGTCGGCGCCGCCTTCGACGTCGCGACCGGGCGCATCCCGCGGGCGCCGCGGAGGCTTCAGGTTGCCGGGCTCGAATGGGCCTACCGCCTCGCCCGCGAGCCGCGGCGCCTGTGGCGGCGCTACCTCGACACGATCCCGCGCTTCCTCCTGATCGCGGCGCGGGATTCCCTCAGCGCCCGAAAGGCGCCCCAGCCGTCGACGACCGGCGCATCCGGGCGGACGGGATCGTCGGCAGCCTGAGGCCGGTGCCATCGGTGAGCCCGGCGAAATCCGCCGGGTCGCTCGAGGTCCGCGCCAGCGTCCCCAGGTCGGCGGGGGCCTTCGCCGGGCCGCGGTTGCGGGCGAGGGTCTGCTCGGCGGCCTCGCCCCCGTCGGTGAAGCGGGGCGGGTCGCTCGAGGCCAGGAGGTTGTCGGCGATGACGTTGCCGGTCGCGACCGCCGGGCGGTCGTAGAGCAGGCCGGGGAGCCGGGGGTAGCGCGCCCGCCAGACGGGCGAGTCCACCGGCATCGCCGCGTAGGCGGCGCGCAATTCCGATTGCGGGTCGCTCACCGCGTCCTTGGCCCAGGTCTGTCCGCGGGAATCGACGTGGACCGCCGGGCTCGACGCGACGAAGACATTGCCCTCGACACGATTGTCGCGCCCGCCGCCGAGGAAGACCGGCTGGTCGACCCGCAGGAACAGGTTGCCGGTGACGGCAAAGCCGCTCGCCATGTCGTCGAGGTAGACGCCCTTCACCTCGGTGTCGGGACCGCCCCGGATGTCGTGCAGGAAGTTGCCGGCGATCACGCTGCCCCGGGCGGTCCAGTCGCGTCCGGAATAGATCGCGCCGGTATCGGTCGCCCCGGCGAGCAGGTTCGCGATCTCGTTGCCCGTCACCCGGTGGTCGTTGCCGCGGATGTGGACCGCGTAGGCCGGCGAGTCGTGAATGAAGTTGCCGGCCACCTCGGCCCCGACGCCGTCGAGGGCGACGGCCGGAGCTTGCGTCGGCTTCCGGCGGGCATAGGCCGTGAGGCGGCTGTCGCGCAGGAACAGGCCGCCGGGGGTGAGCGTGCGGCGGTCGCCTCCCGACAGGATCACCGCCTCGGCGCCGGTCCCGGCGAGGTCGCAGCGCAGGAGCCCGCTCTCGGCCGCGCCCGTGAACACCGCCCCGCGCCCGCCGGCGAGGGAGAGCACGCTGTCGGCGATCACGACGTCGCGGCCGCCGCGCACGCCGACGAGGTCGCCGCGGGCCATGGCGAGGCGCAGGGACTCGATCCGCAGGTGCGACGCGCCCTCGACCGACAGAAGCGTCTCGGCGACCGACACCTCGACCGCCTCGCCGCCCCGCGGCCAGGCGAGCAGGGTCCCGCTCTTGGCCTCGCGCCACCAGGTGCCCGGTCGGTCGAGGCCGGCCAGCAGGTGGACGAGGCGGAAAGGCGCGCCGGCGCGGATGCCCTCGAAGGGTGTGCCGTCGAGGGTGAGGCGGGTGCCGTTGCCCTGCCGCGCCGTCCGCACCACCGGCAGCGCCTCGAACAGCCAGCCCCAGCGCCAGTACCCCTCGGCCCACAAATCGGGCTCGTCCCGCAGGGCGCCCGCCGGCAGGTCCGCCAGGGTGAAGGCCGGTCCGGCGCCGTCCTCGGCCTTCGCGAACCCCTCCGCCGGCCAGCGTGCCGGATGCATCGCGCCCGCGTCGTCGAAGACCTCGAAGGCGGGGGGCGAGGGCGGACCGTTGAGGACGATCGGCGCCTGGATCCGCGCCGCCTGGCACAGGGCGGCGGGCAGCCTGTAGGCCCGCACCTTGCCCCGCGCCGCCGCCGGCAGACGGGCGGCCAGAGCCGGATCGAGCGGGACCGGCGCGAGGCGCACCGAGCCGACAACGCGCGCCGACCCGTCGGCGGGACCGCGGATCACCAGCGGCGCCCCGGCGCTGCCGCCATCCTGGCTCCCGAGCCGCACGGTGCCGGCGAGGCGGTGCGTGCCGGGCGCCAGCACGATCGCGATCGTCGTGCGGGGGTCTCGCGCGCGCCGGCGGCGCGCCTCGGCCAAAGCCTCGGCGAGGGTGGCGGTACCGCCGGGCCGGGGCCGGGTGCCCTCGGCCGCGACCGGGATCTCGACCGGGGTCGCGACGGCCGGTGACGCGGCGAGGAGGGCTGCGAGGAGGAGCAGGATCCGCATGGTGGGGGTCTCGCGGCCGGTCGGGTTCGGTCGTATCGCGCCTCGACGCCCGGGAGGAAGCGCCGCTTCTCCTAGGGGCGAGATCGGCCCAGGAATTTTTTATGACGATCGTGGCGGGGGTTTCTCTCTCCCTGCGGGTTCAAGGTTATTCAGGGGAAGAAGCGCGGGCTTTTCCCCCTCCCCCCTCCGCGGGGGAGGGTGCCCCACGCAGTGGGGCGGGAGAGGGGACGCCGCTTCCGGAGAGGTCGCGACCTCGTTGAAGGTCGCCAACTGACTCGACGTCGCGCTGCCCCTCTCCCGCCCCGCATCCGCGGGGCACCCTCCCCCGCAGAGGGGGGAGGGAAAACCCGCGCCTCCTCTTCCTCCCGAACCACCAGCCCAATGAAGCGAGCCTCCGCCTATTCCCGCAGGTCCGCATCCGTCACGACCACCCGCGGCCGGCGGTTCGCGCCGATCGCCTTGAGCGCCCGGTCGACCGCCGCGAGGCGGCCGCGGCGGGCGCTGACGGCGAGGAGCAGCACCGGGATGCGCTCCTCGGCGATCAGGCGCTCGGTCACCACGTCGCCGCCGACGAGGCCGAGATCGACGACGACGAGATCGGCGTCGCTGCGCAGCAGCGCCTCGGCGAGGGACCCGGCGAGGTCCCGCGGCAGGTCGGACGGGCGCGGCAGCACCCGGAGGCCCGAGGGCAGGGTCACGAGGGCGTCGCCCAAGGGAGCGCGGGCGCGCAAGCTTCCGGCGAGGTCCCGCGGCGCCGCGGCGCCGAGATCGCGGGTGAGGAGCCCCTTCGGGTCGGCATCGACCAGGACCACCCGCTCGCGGTCGGCCAGCGCCGAGAGGGCGAGGGAGCGGGCGAGCAGCGACTTGCCGGCCCGGTCGTCGCCCGCGGTGACGAGGACGACGAGGGGCTTCGCGCCCGGCTCGGCGGCGGCGAGGCGGTGGCGCAGGCGCGCCAGCGCCACCTCGTAGGGGCCGTCGCCGCGGGCGCTGCCGAAATCCGCCCGCAGGGCGGCGGGCCTCACGGCCGCGCGGGGCGCCCGCGGCAGGGCGTCGAGGCCGGCGCGGCCGAGATGGCCCTCGAGGCGCCGGCGCGAGCGGACGCGGCCGGCGAGCAGTTCGAGCCCGAGGCTGCCGACGAGGCCGAGGCCGAGCCCGGCGACGAGGGCGGCGACGAACACCACCGGGGTCGGCGGGCCGATGCGCTTCTCCGGCGGCGAGGCCGGCGAGATGATCCGCGAGGCCGAGGTGTCGAGGCGCTGCTGCTCCTGCAGCTCCCGGGCCCGGACCAGGAAGGCCTCGTAGACCGCCCGGCTCGCCTCGACCTGACGCTCCAGCTCGCGCAGCTGCACGAAGTCGTCGCCGACCTTCGAAGCCTCGGCCTTGCGCCGCTCCAGGGTCGTGGTGAGGACCCGGGCGCTCGCCTGGGCGGCCTGGAAGTCGTTGCGGATCGCCGCGGCGATGCGGCGGATCTCGGCCTCGATCGCCGCGCGCAGGGCCTTCTCCTGTACCACGGCCGCCATGTAGCTCGGGTGGCGTTTCCCCAAGGTCTCCTCGGCGTCGGCGCGCAGGCGCTCGACGCCGGCGAGCTGCCCGCGCAGGGCCGAGATGGTCGGGTTCTGGACGATCTCGTTGACCGCCTCGGAGCGCCCGCCGGCGAGCACCGCCTCGACCTGGCGCAGGCGGGCGCCGGCGTCGAGGGCCTTGGCCCGGGCGGCGCCGAGCTGCTCGCTGAGCTGGGTCAGCTGCTGCTCGCTCACCAGCTGCGTGCGGGTGCCGACGAGGCCGCGCTTCGTCCGGAACGCTTGCGCCTTGTCCTCGGCCTGGCGCAGCGCCTCGCGCAGCTCGGCGAGCCGCCCCTCGATCGCCTCGCCGGCCCGGCGGGTGGTGTCGGAGCGGGTCGCCGCGTCGCGGGCCAGATAGGTCTCGGCGATGCCGCGGGCGAGCCGCGCCGCCTTCTCCCGGTCTTCGGAGGTGACGCCGAGCTCCAGCACGAAGCTGCGCTCCAGGCGCCGGGCGCCGACCCGGTCGCGCAGGATCCGGAGCGCCGTCAGCCGCGGCTCGGCCGGCGGCTCGGTCCGGCCGGTGAACCGCGCGATCAGGCCCTTGATCGCGCCGATGAGGGTCTCGCGGCCCTGGAACTCGGGATCCCGGGTGAGGTCGAACCGGTCGACGGCGCGGCCGAGCACGTCGTCGGAGGTGAGCACCCGGAGCTGGCTGTCGACGAGGAGGAGGCTCGCGTCGCTCGCCTGATCCGGCGGGGTCAGCCCGTCCTTGACCACCTGCAGCCCGCGCGGATCGATCAGGATCTGCGTCGAGGCGGCGTATTGCGGCGGGTTCAGGTGCGTCCAGGCCGCCGCCGCGCCGAGGCACAGCAGGATGGGCAGCAGCACGGTGAGCCAGCGCAGGCGCACGGTGCGCAGGATCTCCCGCGGGTCGAGGAACCAGGGCTCCCGCCCCTCCTCCCCCCGCGGGGCCGCGCCGATGAGCAGCCCGTTTCGGACATTCTCGACCATGGTCATGATGCGCCCAAGGCTCCCCGAAGGATTTCGTGGTAGGTCGGATATGTTCCGTTCCGGGACGATCGGTCGGGAATCCAGCCCTCGTGCCGATGACGCTTCAAGTGGCGGGCCAGGCCCGCTCCGTCCCGCGCAGGGACACGACGGAGGGGCCGGCGACCTCCAGCGCCTCGGCCTCGCGCCGCGCCGCCCGGGCGCAGGCCAGCACCGCGACGTAGGCCAGCACGTTGACGTTCCAGTCCTGGAACAGCCCCGGGGTCGTCATCCCGTTGAGCGCGAGCATCAGGATCAGGCAGGCGACGAGGCGGCGGGTGCCGCGGTCGGCGCGGGCGGCGAAGCGGACCGGCTCGACGAGCGTCAGGACCGCGAAGCACAGGCCGACGATCCCGGTGCCGGCCCAGGCGCTCAGGAACATGTTGTGCGAGCTCGTGATGAACACCGCGTCGCGACCGAGCTCGTCGGCGAGGCCCGTGGTCGGGATCAGCAGCTGCACGAAGCGGTCGGCGGCCGAGAAGCCGGAGCCGAGCAGGCGGTCCTGCGTCGCCGCGATGAAGGTGGGCCAGAACTGGCCCCGTCCCGTGGCGTTGGCGAGCTCGATCTTCGGCTTCTGGAGCACGACCGAGAGGAGGTCGAGGAGCGCCGGAAAGCTCGACAGGCCGACCATCAGGAACAGGAACAGCACCAGTGAGACCAGCGCCAGGACGATGCCGGCGACGCGCAAGCCGGGGCGGCGCGAGGCGATCATCAGCCCCGGCCCGACGGCGATCAGCGCCCCCGTCGAAGCGGCCGAGCCCGCGATGACGAAGCCCGCCGCCGCCAGCACCAGGTAGCGGCCCCGCCGCTTGTTCGGCGGCCCGAACACGACCGCGAAGCCGAGGAGCGCGCAGACGAGCGGCATCATGTTGTTCTTGGCCGAGGAGAACACGATGCCCGACGCGAGATTCTGGAGGATCTCCGGGGTCACCGCGACGAGCCAGGCCAGCGTCACGATGGCGAGGATGTCGGCGAGCCGCCGCCGGATGTCGGGCCGGTCGAAGATCAGGATGCAGGCGAGCGTGAACACCGCCAGCTCCGCGGTGCGGTAGAGCGTGTAGGTCGGCACGATCGACCAGGCGGCGCTGACCCCGTTCATGCCGATCATCAGGGTGAACGGCAGGTAGGGCATCGCGAAGGGCAGGAGCAGCACGCGCCGGTCGGCGGCGACCTTCACGACGAGGTAGAGGGCGGTCAGCCCGGTGAGCACGATGGTGACGACGTTCGAGGCGGTCAGCCCCTGCTCCAGCACGGCGTTGCCGTCCTCGCGCGGCACCGTGAAGACGAGCGGCATGAAGGCGAACACCACCAGCAGGGCGAGCGGCCAGAACAGGGGTGCGCCGCCCGACGGCGGGTGCGTCTCGAGGCGGCGGCGCAGGACCGGGTAGGCGACCGTGAACCAGGTCGCGGCCCCGACGGCGATGAGGGCGTTCAGCATCGCGGGCTCTCCGCCGGTGTGGCGGGGGTTTTCAAGACCGGGGCGCGGCCGAGGGCCGCCAGGAGGGCGAGGAGCGAGGCGCCGTGGGCGAGCACCACCGCGGCGGCCGCTCCCGTCGCGCCGTAGCGGGTGAGCAGCGGCTGGATCAGCGCGAGCGACACCGCCAGGCTGATCGCGAAGGCGCGGAAGATCACGTCGGTGCGCCGCCGGGCCCGGAAGATCTGCGCCGCCATGTCCCGCAGGAAGATGAACACGACGCCGAGCGCCAGCCAGCGCAGGGCCGGCGCGTAGGGCGCGTAGGCCTCGCCGAAGACGAGGCGGAGCCACAGCTCCGCCGGCACGGCGACGAGGGCGAGGAGGCCCAGGACCGGGATGCCGAGGCGGCGGGTGACGCCGAGGAGATAGGCCCGGAGCGCCGCCTCGCCGCCGGTGTCGTAGGCCCGCCCTGCCCCGGTCGGCACCACGTTCTCGGTCGCGGCGAGGGTCAGCAGCACGAGGCCGACGAGGTACTGCGCCGCCCGCAGGCCGCCCAGGGCCTCGTCGCCGAGGACGCCGCCGGCGAGGATCCAGACCAGCTGCTCCTGCCCGAAGGTGACGAGCACGACCGGCAGGAGCCAGCGCGCCATCTGCCAGTGGCGCCGGGCGGCGGTGGCGAGGCGCCGGCGCCCGGGATCGGCGGCCCGGGCGACGAGCGTCGGCAGGGTGGTCAGGAAGGCCGTCAGCGCCAGGAGTTCGACGAGCCGCGCCGCGTCGAGGGGGACGCCGGCCGCCCAGAGCCCCGCGACCGACAGCGGGAACGCCGCCGCCCGGGCGAGGTCCATGGCGAGGGCCTTCAGCCCCCCGCCATAGGCGAAGAGCAGGCGGCGGGCCGTCAGCTGGAGGTTCTGCGCCAGGGTGAGCACGCCGGCGGCGGTAACGAGATCGACCGGGACCGCCTCGCCGCGGGCGGCGAAGTACAGGGCGAGCGCCCCCGCGACCCCGAGGGCGAGGCCCGCCGCCAGCACCAGGGCGCCGGCGCCGACGGCCGCGGCGTAGCGGGCCGGGTCGCGCACGGAGCCCGCGAGCGTCATCAGCGGCGCGGTGACGAGGGCGTTGTGCAGCCCCTGCGCGAAGCCCGCCACGATGAGCACGAGGGCGAAGCGCCCGAACCCCTCCATGTCGATCAGGCGCGCCGCCGCGATCCCGGCGAGGAAGCCGAAGCCGCTCACCGCCCCCTGGTCGAGGAGCGAGAGCAGGGCCGGTCCGCGCAAGCGTACGGAGAGAGCGGCGAGGAGCGCGGAGACCCTCCTCACCGGGCGAGCACCGCCCCGGCCGCCGCGGTGACGAGGCGGTTGCGGCCGTAGAGCCAGAGCGGCCCGCTCGACGCGACGTTGCGGGTGAGCCCGCGCTTGAAGTCGTAGACGCCACGGTTGTGCGCCGGATCGATGCCGCCGAAATCGAACACCCGGCAGCCCTCCTCCGCGCCGCGGCGGATGAAGCTCCACACCGCCAGGTAGGCGGCGGCGTTCGTCTTCGCCCGCTCGGTCGAGGCGGTGAAGAAATCGGAGAAGCGGTCGCGGCTCACATGCGCGATGCGCACCAGGCACAGCTCGTCGCCCTCCCGCACCTCGAGCATGACGTGGCGCGGGTCGTTCGCCGCGAGGTCGCGGTAGGCGGCGGGATCGAAGTCGTTCGAGAAGCCCTTGCGGGTCTTCAGGGCCGCGTACATCGCCGCGAAGGCATCGAAGGCCTTCAGCCGCTCGGCGGGCTCGTCGAGGAAGCGGACGGTGAGTGCCGCGTTGCGCTCGGCCTTGCGCAGGGCCTTGCGCCAGCGCTGCTCCATCTCGGCCTGCAGCGCGTCGAGGCCGCGGGTCAGGTCCACCTCCAGGGTGTGCCGGCTCGCCTTCGCGACCGGCCGGAATCCCGTCGCCAGCAGGCCGAGCACCGCGCCCGGGCTCTCGGCCCGGTTGAAATCGACCACCAGAAGGTCCAGCGGCCCGAGGGCGAGATGCGCGAGCAGGGCGCGCACCACCGCCTCGCCGTGGCGCTCGCCCTTCTCGGTGAGGAGCGGCCCGCCCTGGAGGTAGAATTGCCGGGCCGGGCCCCTGCGGCGGCTTTGCACCTGCGCCAGGCCCAGGAGGTCGCCGGCCTCGTCGAGGACGCTCAGCCGTTCGACGCCCGCGCCGCGGCGCGCCTTGTAGGTGCCCCAGCCGGCGGCGGAGAAGATGTTGCCCCGCGGCTGCGCCCACACCGCCTCGTCCCAATTTGGCGCGTCGATCACGGGTTGCACCCGCAATCCCGTCTCAGGGTTCGTCATGGTCTTGGGAGTTCCGTGCCAGGATGCGACATCGCTCGCCGCCGATGCCCCGGTGACGCAAGCGGCGCACCGCGACCGCGCGGGTCGTGCGCGGCCGATCGGGTCCAGTTAGTTTTTCTCGTCTACGTGGTTTTCTTGACTTGTTCCCGCGCCTGACCCGTCTCACCTACGGCGCATGGCCCTGTCATGACGACGAGCGGGATGCTGCACTCCTTCAAGACCCTCGCCCGCGACAACCCGGCGGTCCGGGCCCTGCTGCTGCGCGGGCTGTCCCGGCTGCGCCGGCTCGCCCACGCGCCGCCGGGCCTCTACACCCTGTGCTACCACCACGTGCCCGAGCATCACCGCGCCGGGTTCGCGGCGCAGATCGTCCATCTCCGGCGCCACGGCCGCTTCGTCGGGGCCGACGAGGCGGTGGGGCTGATCGCCTCCGGCGCGATCGGGACCGGGCGGCACTTCCTCGTCACCTTCGACGACGGCTACGCCGACACGGTCGAGGTCGCGCTGCCGGTCCTGCGCGAGGCCGGGGTGCCGGCGATCCTGTTCCTCGTCGCCGACTGGCTCGACGCGCCGCCCTCGAACCCGCCCGGCCCCTATGCCGGCCGGGCCCTGGTGGCCGAGTGGCTCGAAGCCGGCATGGAGATCGGCTCGCACAGCATGAGCCACGCCCGCATCGCGACCCTGGACGAGGCCGGCGCCGAGCGGGAGATCGCGGCCTCGCGCCGCGCGCTGGAGGCGGCGACGGGTCGGCCGATCCGGCACTTCGCCTGCCCCTGGGGCGTCGCGGAGCACGATTACCGGCCGGGCCGCGACCCGGCCCTGGCGCTCGCGAGCGGCTACGCCACCTTCTTCACCACCCGCCGCGGCGTCGCCACCGATGCCGGGGATCTCCCCTTGATGCCGCGCCACGTCCTCGAACCGGAATGGCCCGTGCACGAGCTCGACGCCCTGATGGGAGCCCGGCGCGCGCGCCTTGCCCGGGGAGCCCACCTTGCCCGGGGAGCCCACCTTGCCCGGGGAGCCCGCCTTGCGCGACCCTGACCGCCCGGTCGTGGTGGTGACGGGAGCGCTCGCCCCCTACACCCAGGTGCTCTACCGGGCGTTGGCCGCCGCCCTCGACTGTCCGCTCACCGTGCTCGCCTGCGCCGCCCGGGAGCCCGCCCGCCAGTGGGAGCTGGCGGCGGCGGACGGCTACGGCTTCTCGGTACTGCCGGGCTTGCGCTGGCACCGGGACGCGGTGCGCAACCTCTACGTCAATCCGGGCGTCGTCCCCCGCCTCGCCGGCCTGCGGCCGGCGGCGGTGATCCTCAACGACTTCTCGCCCACCATGGCGATGGCGGCGATGGCGGCGCGCTCCCTGCGCATCCCCTACGCGATCCGCACCGACGGCGTGCCGGAGACCGATCCCGGCACCCGCTCGCCGGCGCACCGGGCCTTGCGCCGGGCGATCGTGCCCGGCGCCGCCTTCGGCCTCGGCCCGAGCGAGGGCAGCCGGGCGCTGCTCGCCGGCTACGGGCTGGCGCCCGAGAGCGTGTTTCGCGCGCCGCTCTTCCCGGCCTGGAACCCGGTGCCGCCCCTCCCCGATCCGGAGGACCGCCCCTACGACGTCCTGTTCTGCGGCATCCTCAACGAGGAGGTGAAGGGCGCGCGCTTCTTCACCGACGTGATGCGCGCCTGCGCCGCCGCCGGGCGCCCGTTGCGGGTGCGGGTGGCGGGCGACGGCCCGCTCAAGGCCGAGATGGCGGCGCGCCTCGCCGAGGCCGGGATCCCGGCCCGGTTCGACGGCTACCTCGCGCAGGGCGCGCTCGCCGAGGCCCACGCCTCGGCCCGGCTGCTGCTCTTCCCGAGCCGCGGCGACGTCTGGGGCATCGTGGTCAACGAGGCGTTGCAGAGCGGGGCCTCGGTCCTCGCCTCGCCCCATTCGGGCGCCGCCCGCGAGTTGCTGGAGGCGCGGAACTGCGGCACGGTGCGACCGATGGAGGTCGCGGACTGGGCGCGCACGACCCTCGCCCTCCTCGACGATCCGGCCCGGCGGGCGCATCTGCGGCACGCGGCCGGGCGGGCGATGCCGGATTTCTCGCTCGATCGCGCGGTCGCGGCGTATCGGGAGGGGCTGGCGTCGGTGGTGTGAGGCGGCGAGGTATCTCCTGCATGGATGCAAGAGTGTCGGTGCCCGTTCGATCGGCTCGACAGTCCTGACACCCTCCGTGTCATTCCGGGGCCGCGCAGCGGAGCCCGGAATCCAGAAACGCGGATGGATCAGGATCGAGCGGGACGCTCGCCGCTTACTTCTGAACGACCTGAGTGTCTGGATTCCGGGCTCCGCTGTCGCGGCCCCGGAATGACCCTGAGGGTGTCAAGACCGATGGGAGATATGAGCCAGCTCTCGCACAAGGCAGCCCAGATCGCGGTTTCCCGGTCGCCCCATGCCCGAACCGGATCCTTCACCCAAGCTGAGCGTTGAGACGAACCAGGCGCCCGGCCCTCCCTGCGGCGCCTCCGGCAGAGGATACCGCGCCCCATGAAACTCTCCCTGATGGCCGCCCTCGCCCTCTCCACCCTGGCGCTCGCCGGCGCCGCCGAGGCGCAGGGCATTCCCGGCGGCATCGACCGCGGCGCCCGCGAGGGCAACCGGGTCGGCGGGCCGATCGGCGGTGTCGTCGGCGGCGCGGTGGGCGGGGCCGTGGGCGGCGTCAACGGCGTGCTCGGCATCGATCCGGGCCGGCGTGCCTACCGCACCGGCCTGCCGGGCCGCCGCCATCATCACCATCGCCGGCACCGTCACTATCGCTGAGATTCCGTCAGGGCGGGCGAGATGTCGTCGCCCGCCTGTTCTGGCGATCAGGGAGAACGATCTTGCCGATCCGGACCGTTTCGTAGCCGTTGCTTCTCCGGTCAGGGAAACGGCCATCGAGGCGCGGGGAACCGGCGATCTCTACTGTGGCGGATGACGGGCGTCCCTGCTTGACCCTCAGGCCCGCCAAGTCCTAAGCACGTCGGCCAAAGACCGACGCCCGAGGACGCCACGAGGACGCCATGACCGACCGCCAGCCCGGCTTCAACACCCTCGCGATCCATGCCGGCGCGGCGCCGGACGCCGCCACCGGCGCACGGGCGACGCCGATCTACCAGACCACCTCGTTCGTGTTCGACGACGTCGATCACGCCGCGTCGCTGTTCGGGCTGCAGGCCTTCGGCAACATCTACAGCCGCATCACCAACCCGACCAACGCGGTGCTGGAGGAGCGCATCGCCGCGCTCGAGGGCGGCACCGCCGCCGTCGCGGTGGCGTCCGGCCACGCCGCCGAGTTCCTGGTGATGCACGCCCTGATGCAGCCGGGCGACGAGTTCATCGCGGCGAACAAGCTGTACGGCGGCTCGATCAACCAGTTCAACCACTCCTACAAGAACTTCGGCTGGAACGTCGTCTGGGCCGATACCGACGACCCGGCCTCGTTCGAGGCGGCGATCACCCCGCGCACCAAGGCGATCTTCATCGAGTCGATCGCCAATCCGGGCGGCGTCATCACCGACATCGCGGCGATCGCCGCGGTGGCCAAGCGCCACAACATCCCGCTCGTCGTCGACAACACCATGGCGACGCCGTACCTGATCCGCCCGTTCGAGCACGGCGCCGACATCGTGGTCCACTCGGCCACCAAGTTCCTCGGCGGCCACGGCAACTCGATCGGCGGGCTCATCGTCGACGGCGGCTCGTTCACCTGGGCCGGCGACGCGCGCTACCCGATGCTGTCGCAGCCGCGGCCGGAATATGCCGGCATGGTGCTCTCCGAGACCTTCGGCAATTTCGGCTTCGCCATCGCCGTGCGGGTGCTGGGCCTGCGCGACCTCGGGCCGGCGCTCTCGCCGTTCAACGCCTTCCTGATCATCAACGGCATCGAGACCCTGCCGCTGCGCATGCAGCGCCACTCCGACAACGCCAAGACCGTGGCCGAGCACCTGAGCCGCCACCCGGCGGTGGCCTGGGTGAGCTATCCGGGCCTCGAGACCGACCGCTACCATCAGTTGCACAAGCGCTACTGCCCGCACGGTGCCGGCGCGGTCTTCACCTTCGGCCTCAAGGGCGGCTACGAGGCCGGCGTGGCCCTGGTGTCGAACCTGAAGCTGTTCTCGCACCTCGCCAATATCGGCGACACCCGCTCGCTGGTGATCCACCCGGCCTCGACCACCCACCGCCAGCTCACCGACGAGCAAAAGACCCGCGCCGGCGCCGGCCCGGAGGTGGTGCGCCTCTCCATCGGCATCGAGGACCCGCGCGACCTGATCGCCGACCTCGACCAGGCGCTGTCCTAAGGACCGTCCCGCCGGCCGGCCGCGACGATCCGCGCGGCCGTCCGGCCTTCCGTTGTGGCAGAGACGATTGGGAAAAATTCCCGCAAGCATTGCAGCCAAGCCTGCTCCCGTGATCTACTGGCCTCGTCCAGTTTCGGCGCCGGGTGAGCCGATCCGCGCCGAGCGGGACGCATGCCGCCCGGGCGGGTCTGGAGGCTGGTGCGATGGTCGCCCACGACGCCCACGACGACGCCGACGCCGATCGTGCCTCCTGCGACGAGACCGCGCGCCAGCGCGCGATCCGCGAGGAGACCGCCCGGCTGCGCGTCCTTTTGCGCGACGCCCACGGCACCCCCGGTCGGCCGGCGGGCGGTGAGCCCCCCGCCACCGCCGAATGGGAGGCGCGCCTCGCCACCGCCGAGGAATTGAACGCGCGGCTGCGGGCGAGCGAGGCCTTCACCGCGAGGCTCCTGGCGGCGAGCCGCGACAGCATCCAGGTCCTCGCCCTCGACGGCACGGTGCAGTGGCTGAGCGAGGGCGGCCGCCTCGCCGCCGGCCGTCCCGACGCGGCGGTGATCGGCAGCACCTGGGCGGCGTCCTGGCCCGAGCCCGGCGACCGCACCGCCGCCGAGGTGGCGCTCGCCGCCGCGCGGGCAGGCCGCACCGGCCGGTTCCGCGCGCCCTCCGGCGGCCAGGACCCGCGCTGGTGGGACGTGGTGGTCTCGGCCATCCAGGGCCCCGACGGTGCGCCGGAGCGCCTGCTGACGGTCGCCCGCGACGTGACCGAGGCGCACCGCGCCGAGGAGCAGCAGGCGCTGCTGATGCAGGAGATGGCGCACCGGGTGAAGAACACCCTGGCCCTGGTCCAGGCGGTCGCCGCCCAGACCCTGCGCAGCGCCCCGACGCTCGACGCGGCGATGGAGGCGTTCAACGGCCGCCTGATGGCGTTGTCCGACGCGCACGACGTGCTGATCCGCGGCGCCTGGGCGGAGGCCGACCTCGCCGCAGTGGTGGAGGGCGCGATGGCGCCGCACATCGATGCGGTGGCCGGCCGCTTCGCCGCGGCCGGGCCCCGCGTCAGCCTCGGTCCCCGTTCGGTCCTGACCCTGTCCCTGCTGCTGCACGAGCTCGCCACCAACGCGGCGAAGTACGGCGCCCTGTCGAGCCCGGCGGGCCGCGTCGCCGTCACCTGGGAACTCGCCGGGAGCGCCGGGGCCGTCCTGCGCCTGTGCTGGCGGGAGAGCGGCGGCCCGCCCGTCGCGCCGCCGGTCCGGGGCGGGTTCGGTTCGCGGCTGATCGAGCGCAGCCTGGTGCACAGCTTCGGCGGCCGGGTCAGCCTGCGTTTCCCCCCCGAGGGCGCGGTGATGGAGCTCGAAGCGCCGCTCGCGGCGATGCAGGACGGGACGGCGTAGCCGTCACCGGGACGGGACGGCGTAGCCGTCACCGGGACGGGACGGCGTCGCCGTCACGAGGGCGGGATGGCGTGGGACTTGCCCGGGATGCGACAGTCCCGCGCCGTTCTCCGGCCACGCTTGACCCACGGGATGCGGACCCATAGGCAGCACGCTTCGGCCGCAACCTTTCGCCCCCGCCCGCATTGCCCGCGATGACATCCGACCTCGACCGACACGATCAGGCTTCCCGTCGGGAAGACTCCCGACAGGACGCGCCGGACGCTCCCTGCGACGCGGCGCCGGTGGTGCTCCTCGTCGAGGATGACGGTCTCCTGCTGATGGAGGCCGCCGACACCCTGGCGGAGGCCGGCTTCACCGTGCTGGAGGCGCCCCATGCCGACCAGGCGCTCAAGGTGCTGGAGAGCCGGCCCGACGTCGAGGTGCTGATGACCGACGTCGACATGCCGCTCGGCTCGATGAACGGCTTCGCCCTCGCCCGCCTCGTCTCCCGGCGCTGGCCGCGCCTGCCGGTGCTGGTGGTCTCCGGCATGGGCAGCCCCGGCCCGCACGACATGCCGCCGGGCGCGCGCTTCATCCCCAAGCCCTACGCGCCCTCGGCCCTGGTGCGCACCCTGCACGATACCGTGCGCCGCGCCGCCTGAGCCGACCCTTCCACGGACGATTTCGATGAGCGATCCGACCAAGCTCCACTTCGCCACCCGGGCGGTCCATGCCGGCACCGCCCCCGATCCGGCTACCGGCGCCCGGGCGCAGCCGATCTACTTCACCAACGGCTTCGTGTTCGAATCGAACGAGCAGGCCGCCGACATCTTCGCCATGCGGGCGACGGGCTTCTCCTATTCCCGCGGCTCGAACCCGACCGTGGCGGCACTCGAGCGCCGGGTCGCCTCGCTCGAAGGCGCCAAGGCGGCGGTGGCGGTGGCCTCCGGCCAGTCGGCGATGCTGCTCGTGCTGATGACGCTGATGCAGTCGGGCGACGCCTACGTCGCCTCCGCGCGGCTGTTCGGCGGCTCGCTCGGGCTGATGCGCCGGCTGGAGGGCCGCTACGACCTCGTGCCGCAATTCACCCGTGGCCTGACGCCCGAGGACTTCGAAGCCGCGATCACCGACCAGACCCGGGCGATTGTCTGCGAATCGATCGTCAACCCGTGCGGCACGATCATCGACCTCGAGGGTGTCGCCGCGGTGGCGCACAGGCACGGCCTGCCGCTCGTCGTCGACAACACGCTGGCCTCCCCGGCCCTGATCCGGCCGATCGAGCACGGCGCCGACATCGTCGTCCATTCGACCTCGAAGTTCCTGTCGGGCTCCGGCACGGTGATCGGCGGCATCGTCTGCGATGCCGGCCGGTTCGACTGGAAAGCGACGGGCCGCTACAACCTGATCAACGAGCCCTGGCCCGATTACGAGGGCCTGGTCGTCTCCGAGCGCTTCCCCGAGACGTCCTTCGCCACCGCCTGCCGGCTGTTCGGCCTGCGCGACCTCGGCCCCGGCCTGTCGCCGATGAACGCCTTCCTGACGCTGACCGGCACCGAGACCCTGCCGCTGCGCATGGAGCGCCACTGCGCCAACGCCAAGGCGGTGGCCGCCTTCCTGCGTGACCACCCGAAGGTGGCCTGGGTGAGCTACCCGTCGCTGCCGGGCCAGCCCGGCGAGGCGCTGGCGAACCGCTACTCGCCGATGGGCGCGGGCTCGATCTTCACCGTCGGCTTCAAGGGCGGCGAGGCGGCGGCCCAGAAGTTCATCACCGGGCTCAACCTGATCTCGCACCTCGTCAATATCGGCGAGATCAAGTCCCTGGCGATCCACCCGGCGACCACGACCCACCGCCAGCTCCCCGCCGCCGACAAGGAGGCTGCCCGGGTCGGGCCGGATACCGTGCGGCTGTCGATCGGGCTCGAATCGGTCGAGGACCTGCTCGCCGACGTGGCGCAGTCGCTGGACGCGCTGGACTGAGTCCCTCTCCGTTCCGCGCAACTGGACTTCTTACCCCTCCGCGTCATGTATGGACGGCCCCCGTTTCGCAAGGGTTTGTGAGCATCGGTTTGAGCCAGTCGGTTCAGGAGCAGTCATGTATCCGGCCTCTGATGCCGTCGTGCCGCCGCGGTTGATGCGACGAGGACGACGGCGGGCCACCAAGGGGTGCGCACAAGCGTTCCTTGCGAAGAACCAGGCTCCCAACATCCCGACGCGCTGTGACGCGCGATGACGTGGCGGAGTGTCCTGGTCCCAGGTCCCTCATCCTGCTCTGGCCTTGGCCGTGCTTACAGCTCCTTGCTCACCGAAGGTCGCGTCCCGCCGCTCCTCAAGCGGCGG
>NZ_FPCB01000035.1:0-79997 GCF_900116815.1 Methylobacterium sp. 174MFSha1.1
GCGGAAGAGTATGCCCGCGGCATCCTGGCCGGCGGCGGCACGATGTTCGAGGAGCTCGGCTTCCACTATGTCGGGCCGATCGACGGCCACAACCTCGACCACCTGCTGCCCGTCCTCAAGAACGTGCGCGACGCGCCCGACGGCCCGGTGCTGGTCCACGTCGTCACCCAGAAGGGCAAGGGCTACGCCCCCGCCGAGGCCGCGGCCGACCGCGGCCACGCTGTGGTGAAGTTCGACGTCGTCTCGGGCAAGCAGACCAAGGCCAAGCCCAACGCCCCGGCCTATACCCGCGTGTTCGGCGAGAGCCTGATCAAGGCGGCGGACGCCGACGACAAGGTGGTGGCGATCACCGCCGCGATGCCGTCGGGCACCGGCGTCGACCTGTTCGCCAAGGTGCACCCGGAGCGGACCTTCGACGTCGGCATCGCCGAGCAGCACGCGGTGACCTTCGCTGGCGGTCTGGCGACGGAGGGCTACAAGCCGTTCTGCGCGATCTACTCGACGTTCCTGCAGCGCGGCTACGACCAGCTGGTGCACGACGTGGCGCTGCAGAACCTGCCCGTGCGCTTCGCCCTCGACCGGGCCGGTCTGGTGGGGGCGGACGGCGCGACGCATGCGGGCGCATTCGACCTTGCCTATCTGTGCTGCCTGCCGAACATGACGGTGATGGCGGCGGCGGACGAGGCCGAGCTGGTGCACATGGTGGCGACCGCCCACGCGCACGATTCGGGTCCGATCGCGTTCCGCTATCCCCGCGGCGAGGGCGTCGGCGTCGAGCTGCCGGAGACGGGCGAGGTTCTGCCGATCGGCAAGGGCCGGGTGATCCGGCGTCCCGAGGGGGCGCGGGTGGCTCTGCTGAGCCTCGGTACGCGTCTGGCGGAGGCGCTGAAGGCGGCGGAGCGGCTTGAGGCGGCCGGCATCGCCGTGACGGTGGCGGATGCGCGGTTTGCGAAGCCGCTCGACGAGGCGCTGATCCTGGATCTGGCGGCGAGCCACGAGGTCCTGGTGACCCTGGAAGAGGGGTCGGTGGGCGGCTTCGGGGCGATGGTGCTGCACCTGTTGTCGGGTCGCGGTGCGCTGGACGAGGGGCGTGTGCGGGTGCGCACCCTGACGCTGCCGGATGCCTACCAGGAGCACGACACGCCGGACCGGATGTACGCGGAGGCAGGCCTCGACGCGGCCTCGATCGTCAAGGTGGTGGAGGCGACCCTGCCGGTGCGGGAGGCCGCGGCCGAGCGGGGTGGGCGCCTGCGCCTCGCCTGAGGCCTGCCGCCGGGACCGGATCATCCCGGCATCAGGATGCTGATGCGCGGGCGGCACGCCCGCCCGCGATCGACCGCCCATGCCTTGCGGGCATGGCGCCGGGCTGGCAGAAGCGGCCCGGCTTCCCGACTTGTCACTGCCGGAGACCGGGCCCACCGCCCGAGCCGCCGAGAAGGAACGCATGACCGAGGCCGAGAATCGCACTTTGCCCGACCCCGGATTCGAGCCCGGCCCGGTGCTGATCACCGGCGCCAGCGGCTTCCTCGGTCCGGCGCTGGTCGACGTGTTCCGGGCCGCCGGCTTCCCGGTGCGGGTGCTGGTGCGCGCGACGAGCCCGCGCACCAACCTGACCTGGCCCGACGTCGAGATCGTCGAGGGCGACATGCGCGACCCCGAGGCGGCCGCTGCCGGCATGCGCGGCATGCGCTACCTCGTCCACGCCGCGGCGGATTACCGGCTCTGGGCGCCGGATCCGGAAGAGATCGTGCGCACCAACCGCGACGGCACAAGGGCCCTGATGCGGGCGGCCCTCGACGCGAAAGTCGAGCGGGTGGTCTACACGTCGAGCGTCGCGACCATCAAGCCGCACGACGACGGCACGCCCGCCGACGAGACCCGGCCGCTGACGCCCGAGACCGCCATCGGCGCCTACAAGCGCAGCAAGGTGGTGGCCGAGCGGGTGGTCGAGGAGATGGTGGCCCGCGAGGGCCTGCCGGCGGTGATCGTCAATCCCTCGACCCCGATCGGCCCGCGCGACGTCAAGCCGACCCCGACCGGACGGATCATCGTCGAGGCGGCCAACGGCAAGATGCCGGCCTTCGTCGATACGGGCCTGAACCTCGTCCACGTCGACGACGTGGCAAAGGGCCATCTGCTCGCCCTGCACAGGGGCCGCATCGGCGAGCGCTACATCTTAGGGGGCGAGGACGTGCTCCTGTCGCGCATGCTCGCCGATATCGCCGGCCTCGTCGGGCGAAAGCCCCCGACCGTGCGGCTGCCGCGGGCGGCGGTCTATCCGGTGGCCTTCGTGTCCGAGCTCGCCGCGCGCGTCACCGGCAAGGCGCCGCTCGCCACCATCGACGGCATCCGGATGTCGCGCTACCGCATGTTCTTCTCCGACGCCAAGGCGCGGGCCGAGCTCGGCTACGCGGCCCGGCCCTACCGCGACGGCCTGTCCGACGCCGTCGCCTGGTTCCGTCAGGCTGGATACATCCGATGACAACCGCCACCGAGGCGCGCTCCGGCAAGGGGCACCGCGACGAGAATTTTCCGGTCGCCTCGCACCTGATCCATCCGCGCCACCGCGGCCCGATCCTCGACTTCTACTACTTCGTCCGGGCCGGCGACGACGTCGCCGACAATGCCGGCCTGTCGCCGGAGCGGAAGATCGCGCTCCTCGACGGCCTCGCCGACGCGCTGACGGCCGAGGGCCCCGACGATCCGGAGGCCGCGCCCTTGCGCCGCTCGCTCGCCGAGCGCGGATTGCCGCCGCGCCACGCGCTCGAACTCCTCGACGCGTTCCGGATGGACGCGCACAAGTCGCGCTACGAGAACTGGGACGAACTCGCGCATTATTGCCGCTACTCGGCGGTGCCGGTCGGCCGCTTCGTCCTCGACGTGCACGGCGAGGATCCGGGCCGCACCTGGCCCACCTCCGACGCGATCTGTACCGCGCTCCAAGTGATCAACCACCTGCAGGATTGCGGCAAGGATTATCGGAATGTCGACCGGGTTTACCTGCCGCGGGAGATTCTGGAGAAGCACGGCGCCCGCATCGAGGATCTGGGGGCCGAGCGCGCCACCCCGGCGCTCCGCGCCGTGATCCGGGAACTGGCGCAACGCTGCCTCGACCTCCTCGAGGAGGGAAGGCCCCTGCCCGACCTGATCGACGACACGCGGCTCGCCATGGAGATCGCGGCGATCCACCGCCTCGCGGTGCTGCTCGCCCGCGGCCTGCTGATCCGCGATCCGCTGAGCGAGAAGGTCCATCACGGCAAGGCCGCCTTCGCGCTCACCGCGCTCGGTGCCGCCGCCTCTGCCCTCGCCCGGCGGCCGTTCCGCCGCCGCCTCCACCCGGCCCTGCGGGGAGCCCGCCCGTGACCGCCCTCGCCTCCCAGCCCGCCTCGCCGGTCGAAGCCTCGGACGAGGCCCCGGCCCTGCCGGCCGCCGGATCGTCGTTCTACACCGCCATGCGGCTGCTGCCGGCCGAGCAGCGCGACGCGATGTACGCGGTCTATGCCTTCTGCCGCGCCGTCGACGACGTCGCCGACGATGGCGGCGCCCGCGAGGTGCGGGCGGCCGAGCTCGACCGCTGGCGCGCCGACATCGACGCGCTCTATGCCGGCCGGCCCGTCCCGCGCACCCAACCCCTCGTCGGGCCGGTACGCCAGTTCGGCCTCCGGCGCGAGGATTTCCAGGCGGTGATCGACGGTATGGCGATGGACGCCGAGGCCGACATCGTCGCCCCCGATTCGGCGACCCTCGACCTCTATTGCGACCGCGTCGCCAGCGCCGTCGGCCGCCTCTCGGTGCGGATCTTCGGCCTGCCCGAGGAGCCCGGCATCAAGCTCGCCCACCATCTCGGCCGGGCGCTGCAGCTCACCAACATCCTGCGTGACATCGACGAGGATGCCGAGCGCGGCCGGCTCTACCTGCCCGCCGAGCCGCTGGCGGCGATCGGCCTGTCCCACCCGACCCCGGAGAGCGCGCTCGCCCATCCGCGCCTCGGTGAAGTCTGCGCCCGGCTCCTCGACGAGGCGCAGGCGCATTACGATGCCTCCTGGGCGATCATGAACCGCGAATCCCGGAAGGCCACCAAGGCGCCCCGGATCATGGGGGCAGCCTATCACCTGATCCTCGTCGGCCTGCGCAAGCGCGGCTGGGCGGCGCCCCGGGCGCGGGTGAAGCCCGGCAAGCTCGCGCTGATCGGTGTCCTCCTGCGTCAGGCGATCGTCTGATGGGGACGGTTCATGTCCTCGGCGCCGGCCTCGCCGGCCTCTCCGCGGCCTTGCGCCTCGCCAAGGCCGGACGCCGCGTCGTGGTGCACGAGGCGGCCAAGCAGGCCGGTGGGCGCTGCCGCTCCTACTTCGATCCGGCCCTCGGCCTGACGATCGACAACGGCAACCACCTGCTCCTGTCGGGCAACCGCGACGCCCTCGATTTCCTGAAACTGGCCGGCGCGCCCGAGGGCGTGCTCGCCGGGCCGGATGAGGCCGCCTTCGCCTTCGCCGACCTCGCCACGGGCGAGCGCTGGACCTTGAGGCCGAATGCCGGGCGCCTGCCCTGGTGGGTGCTCGACGCCCGCCGCCGGGTGCCGGGCAGCCGCGCCCGCGACTACCTCGCGCCCTTGGGCATCTTCCGCGGCGCGGCGAAGGCCGCGACGATCGGCGAGAGCATGGCCTGCGAGGGGCTCCTGTGGGACCGGCTCTGGCGCCCGGTGCTCCTCGCCGCCCTCAACACCGAGCCGCAGGAGAGCGACGCGGGGCTCGCCGCCACGATCCTGCGCGAGACGCTCGGCGCCGGCGGCAAGGCCTGCCGCCCCCTCGTCGCGGTCGAGGGCCTCTCGGCGGCCTTCGTCGATCCGGCCCTCAAGGCCCTCGCCGAGGCCGGCGCGGAGATGCGCTTCGGCCGCCGCCTGCGCGGGCTCGGCATCGAGGGCGGGCGCCTGACCCGGCTCGACTTCACGGACGGCGCGGAGGAGATCGGCCCCGACGACGCGGCTGTGCTGGCGCTGCCGCCCTGGGTCGCCGCCGACCTGATGCCGGGTTTGGATACCCCGCAAAGCCACCGCTCGATCGTCAACGCCCATTTCGCGCTCGCCCCGAAGCCGGGAGCGCCGCTGCTGCTGGGCGTCGTCGGCGGCGTCACCGAGTGGCTCTTCTCCTATCCCGACCGGCTCTCGGTGACGATCAGCGGCGCCGACCGCCTGCTCGACGTGCCGCGCGAGGACCTCGCCCGTACGATCTGGGACGAGGTCTCGCGGCTCTCAGGGTTCTCCGGCGAGCCCCTGCCGCGCTGGCAGATCGTCAAGGAGAAGCGCGCCACCTTCGCGGCGACGCCGGCGGAAGCTGCGCGCCGGCCCGGTGCGCGCACGCACATCGCCAACCTGGCCCTCGCGGGAGACTGGACCGCGACCGGGCTCCCCTCGACCATCGAGGGGGCGATCCGCTCCGGAGCGACGGCGGCGCAGGTGCTCTCAGGCGCCGGTGTCGGTGCCGGCGGCAACGCTGCGTTGCGCGGAGCCGCTTGACGCCGGGGCCGGCTTCGAGGAACAGCGTGGGCGTGCGCGGCGTTTTGTGCGCTGCGGAAACCTATCGGGATGGCATCATGGGCGGCGGGGCGGAGCCGCCCTCGCACGAGGAAGGCAGAGACACCGTGGGCAAGGTCGAGACGCTGCAACGCAAGAGCACGCAGGACATCACCCTCGACGAGGTCGAGCGGCGGGTGTCGGCCGCGTCCCGGGCGCTGACGCAACTGGCGCATGCCGACGGCCACTGGTGCTTCGAACTCGAGGCCGACGCCACCATCCCGTCCGAGTACATCCTCTACCATCACTTCCGCGCGTCGATTCCGCCGCGGGAGCTGGAGGAGAAGATCGCCGTCTACCTGCGCCGGACGCAGAGCGCGCTGCATCACGGCTGGGCCCTGGTGCACGAGGGCCCCCTCGACATCAGCGCCACCGTCAAGGCGTATTTCGCGCTCAAGATGATCGGCGATTCCCCCGACGCGCCGCACATGCGCCGGGCCCGGGACGCGATCCTGCAGCGCGGCGGCGCGGCGCATGCCAACGTCTTCACCCGCACCCTGCTCGCCCTCTACGGCGAGGTGCCGTGGAGCGCCGTGCCGGTGATGCCGGTCGAGGTGATGCTGCTGCCGCGGTGGTTCCCGTTCCACCTCGACAAGGTGTCGTACTGGGCCCGCACCGTGATGGTGCCGCTCTTCATCCTGCAGATGAAGAAGCCGCGGGCGAAGAACCCGCGCGGGATCGGCGTGCGCGAGCTGTTCACCCAGGATCCGGAGCGGATCCGGCGCTGGCCCTCCGGCGCCCAGGAATCCTCGCCCTGGCGCCCGGTCTTCGCGGTCATCGACGACATCCTGCGGGTGGTCGAGCCCCTGTTCCCGGCCGGGCCCCGCGCCAAGGCGGTCGACAAGGCGGTGGCCTTCGTCAGCGAGCGGCTGAACGGTGAGGACGGCCTGGGCGCCATCTTCCCGGCCATCGCCAACTCGGTGCTGATGTACGAGGCGCTGGGCTATCCGGAGGATCATCCCCTGGTGGTCACGGCGCGCTCGGCGGTCGAGAAGCTCGTCACCGTCAAGGAGCACGAGGCCTACGTCCAGCCCTGCCTGTCGCCGGTCTGGGACACGGCGCTCGCCGCCCACGCCCTGATGGAGGCCGGCGGGCCGGAGAACGAGCGCCAGGCCCGCGCCGCCCTCGAATGGCTGAAGCCCCTCCAGGTGCTCGACATCAAGGGCGACTGGGCGGCCCGCAAGCCGGACGTGCGCCCGGGCGGCTGGGCGTTCCAGTACAACAACCCGCACTATCCCGACCTCGACGACACCGCCGTGGTGGCGATGGCGATGGACCGGGCCCAGACCCGCCTCGGCCCCGGCGAGGGCGGCTCGGACTACACCCACTCGATCGCCCGCGCCCGCGAGTGGATCGAGGGCCTGCAGAGCCGCGACGGCGGCTTCGCGGCGTTCGACGCCGACAACACCTACCACTACCTGAACTACATCCCGTTCTCCGACCACGGGGCGCTCCTCGACCCGCCGACCGCCGACGTCACCGCCCGCTGCATCTCGATGCTCGCCCAGCTCGGCGAGACCAAGCAGACGAGCCCGGTGCTGGCGCGGGCCGTCGACTACCTGCTCGCCGACCAGGAGGAGGACGGCAGCTGGTACGGCCGCTGGGGCATGAACTACATCTACGGGACGTGGTCGGCCCTCTGCGCGCTCAACGCCGCCGGCCAGGACCCGGCCTCGGCGCCGATGCGCAAGGCGGTGGAGTGGCTGGTCGCGATCCAGAATCCCGACGGCGGCTGGGGCGAGGACGCGGCGAGCTACAAGCTCGAGTATCGCGGCTACGAGCGCGCCGGCAGCACCGCCTCGCAGACCGCCTGGGCGCTGATCGCCCTGATGGCGGCGGGCGAGGCCGACCACCCGGCGGTGGCCCGCGGCATCAACTACCTCGCCCGCACGCAAGGCACGGACGGGCTGTGGGGCGAGGAGTTCTACACCGGTACCGGCTTCCCGCGGGTGTTCTACCTGCGCTATCACGGCTACGCGAAGTTCTTCCCGCTCTGGGCGCTGGCGCGCTACCGCAACCTCCAGCGGGGCAACAGCCGCAAGGTCGCGGTGGGGATGTAGCGGGGCGCGGCGCAACCGCGCCCGCCCGGAACGACCGCCCGGGCTCGGGCATTCCCCGGGCCGGGAGCCGCGCGATGACCCTGTACAGCTACCACATCTCCCACGAGCAGTGCCCGCCCCGGGCGCTGCTCGCGCTCGCCCAGCGGGCCGAGCAGGCCGGCTTCGACGGGGCCTTCTCCTCCGACCACCTCCAGCCCTGGTCGCCGAGCCAGGGCGAATCCGGCTTCGCCTGGTCCTGGCTCGGCGCCGCCCTGCAGGCGACGGAGCGCCTGACCTTCGGGATCATCTCGGTGCCGGGAGGCTGGCGCTACCATCCGGTGGTGCTCGCCCAGGCCGTGGCGACCCTCGGGCAGATGTTCCCCGGCCGGGTGCCGTGGGTGGCGCTCGGCAGCGGCCAGGCGATGAACGAGCGCGCCACCGGCGGGCCCTGGCCCGACAAGGCCGAGCGCAACGCCCGCCTGCGCGAGGGCGCCGAGATCATGCGGGCGCTGCTCGCCGGCGAGACCGTGACGCAGCGCGGCCGCCTGACGGCGGTCGACGCCAAGGTGTGGTCGCTGCCCGAGACCCCGACCCGCCTCGTGGGGGCTGCCACCAGCGTCGAGACCGCCGCCTGGCTCGGCACCTGGGCCGACGGGCTCCTCACCGTCGGGACGAGCCCGGAGGTGCTGGGGCCGATCGTCGACGCCTTCCGCGAGAGCGGCGGCGCCGACAAGCCAGTCTTCCTGAAGATGGACCTGAGCTACGCCCCCGACCCGGCCGAGGCCCTGCGCCAGGCTCATGCCGAGTGGCGCTTCAACGCCCTGCCGGCCTCGGTCGCCTGGGAGCTGCCCCGCCCGGCCGATTTCGAGGCCGCCGCCCGCTACCTGCGGCCTGAGGACATGCACGAGGCGGTGCTGATCTCCCACGACCTGCCGGCCCTGACCGAGCGCATCGCCGCCTGCGCGGCACTCGGCTTCGACTCGATCGACCTGCACCAGGTCGGCGGCAACCAGGCGGCCTTCATCGACGCCTTCGGCGAGCGGGTGCTGCCGGTGCTCCACGGCCGCAAGGCCCCGGTGATCGAATTCGACCCGTTCGGGCGCAAGCCGGCGGCGCGAGCCGGATAGACTCTTCCGGGCCCTGAACGCGAAAAGGCGCCCGACCGGCCGGTCGGGCGCCTTTCGTCGGCATGATCCCGGATCAGTAGCCGTAATAGAACCGGCGCGGGCCGTAATACGGGCGCCGCCAATACGGCCGTGGGCCGTAATAATAGGGGCGCGGGCCGTAGAACGGCCGCGGCCCGTAGAACGGGCGGCAGATGCCGAAGCGGTTCGGGAAGAAGCCCGGACCGCAGCCCCCGGCCACCTTCGTCACGCCGGTCTCCGGCGCGAGCGCGCCCGCCGCGCCGAGGCCGATCGGGGCGGCCTGCGCGGTCGACGCGAGACCCAGGCTACCGATCAGGCCGCCCGCGACGAGGGCGGCCATCCCGAGCACCTTGACGTGCATCATCGTAGGATCTCTCCTTGGGATGTGAGGGGCGGCCGTGCGGACCGCCCTGCCCCTCCAGGAAAGAACTAACGACCTGAATGCACGATGAGCGCGCCGGGTCGGCTCCCGCTCGCCGCGGATGCGGCTCAGCGCCGCTTGCCGGTGGGCCGGGGCTTCTCCGGCGCCGGCCCGGAGACCACCGGGTCGGAAGCGGCCCGCATGGCCGCGCCGCGCCCGCGACCGCGCCGGCTCTGGCCGAGGCCCGAATTCTTGGCGAGCTCGGAGCGCTGGGCGGCGTAGTTGGCGGCGACCATCGGGTAGTCCGGCGGCAGGCCCCATTTCTGGCGGTACTGCTCGGGGGTGAGCCCGCGGCCGGCCAGGTGACGCTTCAGCGTCTTGTAGGGCTTGCCGTCCTCCAGGCTGATGATGTGGTCGGGGGTGACCGTCCGGCGGATCGGGACCGGCGGCGTCGCCCGCTCGGGCTCCGGCGCCGGCGCGGCGCCGAGCTGGCTCAGCGACGTGTGGACCGCCGCGATCAACCCCGGCACGTCCGCCGCCGGAACGGAGTTGTTCGCCACATAAGCCGACACGACGTCGGCAGCGAGCTCGATCAGATCGAGCGACCGGGTGGAGTCGTCGTTGGTCATGGCGCACCAGATCGAAGTGACCGGCCCAAGAGGGCACGTGTTGTCGGGGGCGTCAACCACAGGTGATATGCGTAACAACAGATTTCGTCAGTTCGGATACGAAATAGAAAAAGTATCGCACGCGATCGGTTGGCTGGATCCGTCATGCGCCGGAGGCCGTCCGGCCCGGGCGGCAGCGGTGCCACACCCGCCCGGATATCGTGCTAGCCCGTTGGTCCTGGCGGTTTTTTCTTGGACCGTGGTTTCCCCTCGTCGGGGAAATGCCCTAGCTGTTGCTGCATTGCGCCATCCGGCGTCCCGTTCCTGTCAGCACGATCCTCAAGACCTCCCATGACCGACAAGAACCGCCGCTTCCTGGTCGCCGGCACCGCCGCCGGCCTCGCTTCGACGCTGCTGGCGGGCGCGCGCCCCGCCTTCGCCTGGACGGACCAGGATATCGCCCCCGTCCGGCGCCGGCGCTCCCGCGCTCCCGTCCCGGCGGAGGACGGCACGTTCTACGACACGCGGGGACAGGATCCGCGCGGTCAGGCCGCGGACCCGTACTACCGGGGCGAGCCCGCTCCCGCCCAGGCGCCGGAGGAGGATTCGTTCTGGGGCGGTCGCCGCGCCGCGGAGCCGCAGCCGCTGCCGGGCACGGCGGATCCGAGCCCGACCGTCGTCGTCGATGACGGGCCGATCGACTACGCCCGCGCCTACGCGGCGCTCGACACCGAGCCGTTCCCGGTCCAGGCCTTCCGCTGGCGCCGGGCCAACCCGTCCTTCCTGCGCCAGGAGGTCGCCTATGGCGGCCGCTACGCACCCGGCACGATCGTGGTCGATCCGCGGGCGCACCACCTCTACCTGATCCAGGAGGGCGGCCGGGCCCGCCGCTACGGCGTCGGCGTCGGCCGCCAGGGCTTCGCCTGGAACGGGGCCGCCACCATCAACTCCAAGCAGGCCTGGCCGGACTGGTACCCGCCCAAGGAGATGATCGCCCGCCAGCCGGCGCTCGCCCGCAGCGTGTCCAAGCTGCAGAGCGGGCTCGGCGTGCCGGGCGGCCCGCGCAACCCGCTCGGCGCCCGCGCCCTCTACCTGTGGCAGAACAACAAGGACACGCTGTTCCGCATCCACGGCACCACCGAGCCGGAGAGCATCGGCCGCAGCGTCTCATCGGGCTGCATCCGGATGATCAACCAGGACGCGATCGACCTCTACGCCCGCGTGCCGGTCGGCGCGCAGGTGGTGGTGCTCGGCTAGAGCATTTTCCGACGAAGTGGATGCCGGTTCGTCGCAGAAAATGCGGCAAAATTAAAGATCCAGAGCAGCGTCCGATCACAACGTGATCGGACGCTGCTCTGACGGCCCCGGCCGGATCAGGGCCGCCGCAGCGCCGGGGCTCTCCCGGCCGCTCCCGGCGGCAGGCCGGCCCCCTCCTCCGCGCGGTCGACCGCCCGCAGCACCAGCCGCCGCAGGGCCTCGGCGTCGCGGGCGGCCTCCCCGACGAGGGCCCGCACCTCCGGCTCGGGCGCCGACAGGATCTCGGCCTCGAGCGCCTCGATGAGGCGGTCGAGCGCGCGGTCGGGTCGCCACTGGGTCATCGCGAACCTCCCTCGGAATCGAGCCGCAGCAGTGCGCGGCGCAGGCGCTTGCGGGCGCTGTCGTAGTCGGTCTGGGACAGTCCGTGCCGGGCGCGGATCTCGGCGGCCGTGCGGCCCTGGCCGAGCCCCTCGATGATCCGCAGCACCGTCTCGTCGCCGGAGAACAGCGCCACGATCGCAGCCAGCGCCTGAGCGGCGGCGATCGCCCGCTCGGGATCGGGGCCCTCGTCCTCCGTCGCGTCCGTCTCCCGCCAGGCCTGCTCCCGCGCCCGGCGGCGCCGGATGTCGTGCTCGATCGAGCGCATGCAGCCGGCGAGGAAGACCAGGACCGGGACCCCCGGCGGCCAGAGCCGCGTGCCGTCGAGCGCCCGCACGATCGCCTCGTGCAGGATGTCCGACCAGTCGATGCCGGGAAGCCGGCGCGCCCGCAGCCGGGCGAGCGCCCGCAGGCGCGCGAGATCGGCCGTCGACAGGCCGCGGATCGCTCCCGCCACGTCGCGCTGCTCCGCCTCGTCCGTCTCCATCGTCGCCCTGCCTTACGTCTCCCGCGTCATGCGCACGGCCTCGCCGGAAGCGGACAACCGAAAACAAAAAATTCCGGCCGGTCCGCGTCCCGGGCGCTCGTGTGCCTCCTCCCCTGGCCGCGCATCGGCGGCCCGAGAGCGCAGATCGGGAGCAGGCACCATGAGACGGGACGCGCGGATTGCCCTCGCACGGCACATCTATGCCCGGCACATCGCCCACGCGGCGGCGCCGGACGAGGCCGGGCTGCGGAGCGCCCTGGAGGCGGCCCTGGAGACGATTCCCCGCGAGCGCTTCCTGCCGCCGGGACCCTGGCAGCTGGCCCGGTTGTCCGGCGGCTACGTGCCGACGCCCGACGACGATCCGGTCTATCTCTACCAGGACGTGCCGGTGGCGATCCGGCCGGACCGGCACCTCAACAACGGGCAGCCCTCGTTCCTCGTCGGCCTGATCGCCCGGGGGCGACCGGAGCGCGGCATGCAGGCGGTGCATGTCGGCACGGGGACCGGGTACTACACCGCCCTGCTGGCCCGCCTCGCCGGCGAGCAGGGCCGGGTGCTCGGCATCGAGCACGATCCCGACCTTGCAGCCTTCGCGGCCGATGTGCTGGCCGGGCTGCCGCAGGTCCGCATCGTCGCGGGCGACGGCGCCGCCACGACGTTGCCCCCGGCCGACCTCGTCCTCGTCAATGCCGGCGCGGCCCGACCGGCCGAATCCTGGCTCGACGCGCTGACGATCGGCGGGCGATTGATCCTGCCCCTCACCGCCGGACGACGGCCCGGGGCGCCGATCACCCGGGGGGCTGTCTTCCTGATCGAGCGTCGCGACGAGCGGGCCTACGCGGCGCGCTGCCTCTCCCCGACCCTGATCTATCCGTGCGCCGGCACCCGCGACCCGGAGGCCGAGCAGGCCCTGGCGCGCGCGCTGGCGGCCGGCGGCCAGGACGACGTCCGGATGCTCCACCGCACGGATGCCCTCCCGGACGACCGATGCTGGCTGCGCGGTCCGGGCTGGTGCCTCGCCTACACCTGAGGACAGGGCCGCGAGCGGGCGGGGGCAGCCGGCCATGCGCTACGTCGGCGGCCGGACCTTGGGACTTGGGACCGCATCCGCCGTTGCCGGATCGGCCAGGATGACCTTGACGCTCGGCAGCGCCGCCGCCGAGGCGACGAGGCCGGCATTGCGCCGCACGTAGAGGCCCCAGACGGTGACGAGGAGCGTCACCAGCGCGCCGGTCAGGGCGGTGGAGGTTTCGGCATCGATCCAGCCGCGCCCGACGGCAATGCCGCCGCCGAATTGCAGCAGGGTGCGCAGCAGTGTGGTGAGCTGGTCCTGGTTCATGGCGGTCTCCTGCCGACAGTCGGGGGTGCGTCAGGCCGCGAAGGTCCGTCCGCAGGCGGGGCAGGAAGCCGGTGCGGCGAGCCGGTCAGGAGCGGCGTGGAGCGCGAGGGCTGCGGCCCGCACCTCCTCGACCCGCCGGCCCCAGCCGCGGCCGAAGCGCGGCCAGGTCGACAGCGCCTGCAGGAACGCCAGCCGCCCGTCGCACAGGGCATTCACCAGCCCGGGCACGTCCCGCCCGGCAAGCACCGCCAGCGTCACCGGTCCGAGCCGCCCGTCGTCGGCGAGGTCGAGCGCCCGTTGCAGCCCGATCACCGCCCGCTTCGGGCCGCTGTTCACCGCGAAGTCGAACAGCGCGTAATCCAGACCCGCCGGCAGCGCGTCGCCTTGGATCGCATCCCAGAACCGGCGACGGTAGAGCGGTGCCACGCTCGCCGGCGTCAGCGCCCGCACCTCGGCCCGCGTCGCCGGCCGGCCGAGCCACAGGCTCAACGTGCCGATCGTCACCCCGAGGTTCGTCGCTCCTCCCGGGTCGGCCGGGTCGTCCGACCACCCGCCTTCGTGTGTCAAGACGAGCGAAAGCGCCCGCTCGAACGTCGTCGCGGTCATAGGTCTCTCCACGATGTGCAAGGGAGTCGCGGCGCGCCGGCCGGGCGGCCCGGGCGCGGATCAGGCCGCGATCAGAGGGTGGCAGCCTGGCGCCACAGCGCGTCCAGCTCTGCCGCGTCGTAGCCGAGCGCCGCGCCGAGATGCGCCACCATCGGGTGCCCGCGCTCGAACGTGGTGGCGCCCGACAGCATCATCCGGGCGGCGAAAAGCTCCGCCGCCGGCAGGCTCGCCACCGCCGCTTCGATCCGCACCGGCAGCGTGCCGGTCGTCACCGCCGCCAGCGCCTCGTCCCGGGTGATGGCGCCCGCCTCGGCGAGCGCCTGGAAGAACTGCCGGTCGCTCACCGGCCCCGCCGGCGCCGCCTCGCCCGCGGCGAGCCGCGCGGCCAGCGCGTCGCGCTCCGCCACGGCCGCGTCCCGCTCGCGCCGCAGGGCCTCCGCCTCGGCCACGGCCGCGTCGCGCCCCGCCAGCGCCGCCGCGTCGATCCCCGCCAGCACCGCGGAGAGCGGGAACCCCGCCGCCTCGGCTTGCGCCGGCGTCAGCGCCCCGCTCGTCACGAAGTGCGGCTCGGCGGCGCCGGGCGGCGTCACCGACTGCCCGAGCACCACGTGCCAGGCCGGCACCGCCGCCGAGCCCGCCGGACGGCCGCGATAGAGGAATTCATACAGGTAGGGTTCGCTCATCGGAGCCTCACGCCGCGACCGCGCCGTCATCCGACAGCCGCCGCCAGTTGCCGTTGGAGTAGTAGGCGAGGACGCCGGTGCCGGCGCCGGACGCCTCGCCGACCTTGCGGGCATTCGAGACGTAGATCAGGTCCCCGGCGGCACCGGTCGGCACGGTCGCGACGGTGTAGGAGCCGGGACGCAGCTTGGTCGACGAGACGATCCCCGCCGCCGAGATCTGCGCCAGGGTCGTCGCGCTGTCGCGACTGACGAACGAATGAGTGGTGTTGGCGTAGAACGTCGTCGGGTCGGAGCCCCCGATCGATATGCCGTTGACGCTGCCGGTGTTGTCCTTGATCCGGGTGTAGCCGCCGGCCTGATCCAGGGTGACGATGCTGCGCACGGCGACGGAGCCGCCCGCCACGAGATTGCCGGTCGTGCTGAGGACGCCGCCGCCGGTCAGGCTCGCCACCAGCGTGGTGCCGCCATACCATTTGAAGCTGTCGGTGGTTCGCGGGAGGCTGTTCCACAGGGTCGAGGCATCGATCCCGATCGCGAAATCGGCATTGGTGCTCGTCAGGTTGCTGTACAGCAGGATCTTGGTGCCGGCCGATCGGGTCGAGACCGACGGTGGGGCGATGCCGACATTGCCGAAGGTGAGGAGGTTGGACGACCCGTTGTTCAGCGTCAGGGTGCCGCCGACGGTGACGGCGGCCCCGAACGTCGCCGCCCCGGTCGCCCCGAACGTGCCGGCCACGTGCAGGCCGTAGGCCGGCGACGCCGTGCCGATGCCGACCCCGCCGCCGGCCGGATTGAGGGCGAGGTCTCCCGACCCCGCCCCGCCCGCGGTGAAGGCCTGGACCTTGTAGGCGGTGTCCCCCGAGCCCGCGTTCGACCCGACATCGATGAATGATCCGGCCGAGCCCGGCACGAAGTCTGTGTTGGCCAGGCGGAGGGAGGCAAAGCGGGGCGTGGCGCCGGTCCCGAGCCCGAGCGCCGTCGCGCCCTGGGCCGGCGTGCCGGTGAGGACGCTGCGGCCGGACGCGCTGGCATCCTGGATCTCGGCCGCCGCCGGGCCGGCGAGCGGCTTGCCGGAGGCGCGCACGTAGTCCCGCACCGTCCAGTTGCCCGCCGCGTCCGAGGTCGCCAGCGCCGTGTCGCCGGAAGCGGTCACGATGCTGGCGCCGCCCGGCAGCGCCAGGCTCGCGGCATTGTGGGTCAGCGTCGCGGCGCCCGTGAAGCGCAGCAGGCGCACCCGGTTCGGGCCGGTGCCGAAGCCGGTGATGGTGCCCGAGCCGGTGAGCGCCACCTTGAGCGCCGGCAGGGCCCCGAGGTCGACCGTGGCGGCGACCGGAGCGGAGATCTCCGCCGCCGCGAGGTCGAGGCCGCCGGTCGCGCGGTCGACCCGCAGGGCCTCGCGCCAGGTGCTGCCGTCGGCCGAGACCTTCAGCCGGAAGTCGTCGTCGCCGGCGAGCCCGAGTTCCGCCCGGCCGGAGAAGCCGGACTGGAACAGCAGCGACAGGGTGTTGCCGGACGCCTCCTTGTTGAGGGTGTAGCGCAGGTCCCCGGTCCCGCCCTCGCCCGCGGTGAGCGCGGTCCAGAGCGCCTTGTTGAGCTTGGCCGCGAAGGGATTGCTCGCATCCGCCGTGGTGCCGATCCCGAGCCGGGCGAGGTTCTGGAGCGCGGTGAGACCGGCGCGGTAGGACACCCACGCCACACCTGTACAGGTGTAGAGGTCTGCCTCGTCCGCCACGAAGGCGACCCATCCGGGGCGCGGCACGAAGCTCCGCCACGCCCCGTCCTGGTAGCGCACCACCCGGCCCGCCCAGCCCGCCCACGCGTCCGTCGGCGAGGCCCCGGCGATCAGGTAGCGGTCGCCCTCCGCCGGGCTCGCCGGCGGCGCGGTCAGGTCCTTGTCGAGGACCGCGAGCTGGACCAGCGTGTCGAGGCTGACCAGGGCCTCGTTGTGGGTCACGTGCTTCTGCGCCTGCGCCGCCGCCATCAGCGGCAGGGCGAGGTTGGCGGTGGTGGCATCAGGCATACAGGGTCGCCCTCAGGGCCGCGCCGCGGCCGTAGGTTGCCGAGAGTTGGTGGATCGCGACGGACAGGCTCGTGACCGGCCCGCCGAAATCCGCCGCCTGGTGGGCGGTGGTGTAGGTGACGGCCGGCGCCGACAGATCGAACGTGCGGACGACGGTGGAGCCGGAAAGCACGTCGAGGGCGTAGGCCTCGGCTTCCTCGGCCAAGGGCACCTCGACCTGTTCCCACGGGTCGCCGTCGATCCGGGTGCGCCGGATCCACGACAGCACCAGGTCGCCCGACTCCGCCCGCACCATCCGGGCTTGCGCCGGCGCGTAGGGCCGCAGGCCCACGCCCCGGAACGCCAGGGTGGCGCCGGCGAAGCTCGGATCGTCCTGCGGTCGGCCGAGCGGCCCCCAGCGCCAGGCGAGCGGCAGGGTGCGCGCCGATAGCGGCATCCCCGATTGCACCAGCGCGTCGGTGAGGACCACGAACGGGGCGCCCGCCGGCGTCGGGCTGCCCAGGGCGAACTCCGTCCCGAGCTGGCCGCGCAGCAGCGTCGCGAGGCGGTAGCGGCCGGGCGCGAGCAAGGCGGCTTGCGCCCATTGCAGCACCTCCCATTCGCCCGAGGGGGTGAGCAGGGCCGCGACGTTGGCCCCGTTGAGCACGTCGACCTCGGGCGCCGACGCCAGCTCGACCCCGCGCGGCACCTCGACATAGACGCTGTTCACCCGGTCCCACCGCCCGCACGGTCCCGGATAGAGCTCGGCCGTCAGCCGCCCGATGATCGACCGGGCGCCCACCGTCGCGTCGTCCACGAACGCCCCGCCGGCGGTCGAGCGCAGGACCGCCACCGGCGACCACGGCGCCGTGTAGGCGGCGAGGTAGGGCGCATGGGGCACCGCGTCCGGCCGCAGGAGCGGCAGGTCGAGGAAGTGGAACAGCGCCACCCCGACCGTCGCCGGCGGCTCGGCCGGTCGCGGCGTCGCGGTGCCGTCCCGATAGGCAAACACCGCGAGATCCGTGCGGATGCCGCTCGCCGGCCGGCCCGCTTCCAGGCCGAGGCGGGTCAGCCGGTAATCGGTAGCGCTCCCGGCGAGGGAGAGGGTGACGACGTCGCCAGCGTCCAAGGCGAGGCAGGACGGCGGCAGGGTCGCCCCGACCTCCTCCCGCTCGACCACGCCCTGATAGAGCAAGGCCTGCGCGATGCCCCGCGCCGCCCCCTCGTCGAGGCAGAGCGGCACGCTCACCCGCTGCACCGCGTTGGCCCGGCCGCCCACCCGCCGCGCCTCGACCGAGGCCGATTGGTAGCCGGGCTGCGGATCGATGTAGGTCAGCGCCACCACCCCCGGCAGCGCCGTCTCCTCCCCCCGGGTGCGCCGGTAATCGCCGGCGCTGCCGCCCCGCGCCACCAGGTCGTCGGCGGTGAGGGCCGCCGCCGGCGCCCGCGCCAGAGGCGCGAAGACCAGCCGCCCGGCCGACTCCGCCCCGTCGAAGAAGAAGCACGTCCGCAACGGGTCGAGCGAGGCCCGCGGCGTCTGCACTTCGGTGATCGCGTAGCCTTCCACCAGGCCGTAGAGCTGCCCGACATCGATCGGCACGCTCAAGCCGCCGCACAGCTCGGCCACCACGTCGGCGATCGGGGTGAGGCCGAGCCGCCCGTTGATCCAGTGGCCGAGCCGGTAGTTGGGCCCGTCGCTCCACACGCTCGCCTGGCGCGGGAAGTCCGGGTAGGGCCTTGCGTCCCACGTCCAGACGAACAGCCGCTCGGGATCGACCATCCGGCCGCCATAGACCGACGACACCGGGTTGCCGGCCGTGCCCTGCCAGTAGGCGAGCGTGGCTTCGAGATACGCGCGTTGCGCCGCCAGGTCGCGGCGCCCGTTCGAGTAAAAGGGCAGGAAGCTTTCCGACGACTTTGGGTCCACGAAGACGTTGGGTTGGTTCATGCCCTTGTCGACGGCCGGGCAGCCGAGTTCGATGAACCGGACCGGCTTGCCCTGCGGCACCCACCCGGTGGCGGTGGCCTGGCGCACCCCGCCCGGCCGGTCGCGATGCAGGTTCGACCACCAGGCGCGCAGATCCTTGAGGCGGAAGACCCAGTGCTCGCCATACGCCGTGTCGGCGATCGGCGCCCGCCGTTGCGCGTCGCGGTCGGCCGGCGTCGGATAGTACCAGTCGAACAGCTCGCCGGCGGCCACGTTGCCGGCCAGATACCCGGGATCGTAGGGCGAGGGCGCGCCCGCTCGCGCGTCGAGATGGTCGAACCCGTCGCGCCAATCGGCGAGCGGCATGTAGTTGTCGATCCCGACGAAGTCGATGTTGGGGCTCGACCACAAGGGATCCAGGTGGAAGTACACGTCGCCCGAGCCGTCGGCCGGGCGATGGTTGGCGTATTCCGTCCAGTCGGCCGAATAGGCGATCCTGGTGGCGCTGCCGAGGATCGACCGCGCGTCGGCCGCGAGGCTCACGAGCTGTGCCACCGCCGGGAAGGTCGAGGCGCTAGAGCGCACGGTGGTCAGCCCGATCATTTCCGAGCCGATCAGGAAGGTATCCACCCCGCCCGCCGCCTCGGCCAGGCGTGCGCAATGCAGGATGAAGCGCCGGAACGAGAACTCCGCCTTCGCACAGGTCACCGTGCGGCCGTTCCACGCCAGCTCCGCCGGCGCCACGCTGCCGAAGAACGCCGCGACCTGGCCGGCCGCCGCCGCGGTCTTGTCGACGGTGCCGAGCCGGCCGGGCGCCGGATGGCAGGTCACCCGCCCGCGCCAGGGGAACGCCGCCTGCTCCGCCCCGCCATAGGGGTCCGGCAGCCCGTTGCCGGCGGGAATGTCCATCATCACGAACGGGTAGAGCGTGACGGCGTAGCCCCGCCCCTTGAGCGCCTGGATGAGCTGCACCACCGACAGGTCGGACGGCGCGCCGCCCAGCAGCGGAGCGCCGCCCGCGTCGAAGCTGACGATCGCAGCGCTCGCCCGGTCGACCCCGCCGGCGAGCCATTCCGGGGTGGTGGTCTTCACCCGCGTCTCGACCTTCGGGACGATGCGGCAAGCTGACAGCCGCAGGTCGGTGCCGTGCCAGGCGACCACGAGCGAGACGTGCCGGCAGCGCGGCGCCTCGACCGCGAGCTGATCGAGCGCCTTCAGCGCGTCGACCCCGCCCGACACCGTGTTCTGGCCGGAGATCCCGCCGAAGGTCGAGGCGGTGACCGGCGCGGTGGCATAGGTGAATTCGCCCATGCTCGGGATCATCGTGACGGCGGTCACCAGCTCCTCGAGGGCCGGCCGGCCCGACGCGGCGGGCGCGCGCCGGATCACCTCCGCGGTGATGACCGGGACGCGGTTGCCGAAAGCCGCAAGCGGCAGGTCCTCGAACACGATGTAGGCCAGCCCGCGATAGGCCGGGGCGTTGGCGGCACCTTCGATCGCTGCAACCTTCGGGTCCGGCCCCTGCGCCTCGTCGCCGAGATAGACCCGAGCGCCATAGGCCGCGAGGTCGATCCGCTTGCCGTCGGCGTAGACCTGGCCCACGGCGACGATCGGGCCTTCGCACAGGGCGATCGCCACGCTGACGCTGTAGGCATAGGTCACGTTGAATTGCTTCTGCGTCGCCCCGCCCTTGCCGCCGGCGGACTTCACCTTCTCGACCTTCTGGACTTCCTTGATCTTGGTGGCCCAGATGATCTGCCCGCCGACGCGGACCCGGCCGAAGACGCGCACGATGGCGGCGCCTTCGGTCGAGGCGGTGACGTGGAGGTCGGACAGGCGCGGGCCGATATTGATCTGCGGCTTTGTCCGCCCGCCGAACAGGGCGCGGTCGAGGGCGCTGCCGCCGGCGGCGCCGAGCATCTGGCCGATGGCGCCGCCGATCGGGCCGCCGAGCGCACTGCCGACCGCCTGGCCGGCATAGGACAGGACGAGCGTGCTCACGTCGGGATCTCCGGCGAAGGTTCGGGGAAACGGAAGGCGTAGGCGATGCGCCGGGACCAGGCCGGCGGGATCCAGGTTTCCACCACCGCGTGGCCGTCATAGGCGTGGATCATCACGGACGGGGCGACCACGATCCCGCAATGCTTGGCCGGCAGGCCGTCGCGCCAGCGGAACAGCAGCACGTCGCCGGGCCCGGCCGCGGCCGGGGCGAGCGGCACCAGGTGGCGGGCGGCGGCATCCCGCAGCGTCTCGGCGCCCCGGTCCTCGGCCCAGCTCGGCGTGTAGGGCGGCGGCACCTCCGGCTCGGCGCCGTAGAGCGCGGCGTAGACGCCTCGCAGCAGGCCGAGGCAGTCGCAGCCCGCGCCCCGCACGCTGGCCTGGTGGTGGTAGGGCGTGCCGAGCCAGGTGCGCGCCAGCGCGACGACGCGCGCGCGAGTGTCAGCCGAGGCGGCCTCCATCGTTGTCGGCTCCTTGGACCGCGTAGGCCACGGCGTAGTCGTTGCCCGGAAGATCCGGGAAGCCGCGGAAGTTGAGGACGTTGGCGAACTTGTCCCGGCAGCTCGCCAGGGACTTGTCGCAGCCGGCGACGACCTGGAACGTGTCGCCGGGCGCGATCGGGGCCGGCATCGGCTCCCACAGGTCGAGGACCGCGAGCGCGCCGGTGCGGGCATGGGCCCGGACCTCGACCGCCGCGCCGGCATTCGCACCCGTGGTCCAGACCAGCCGGCCGGCGTCGAACCAGCGGGAGGCGTACCCGGCGAGGCCGGAGGCGGTGACGCTGCGCGCGCTTCCCACCGTCGCGACCGTGCCGGCGCCGCGGATTGCCGGCGCGGTGGCGTCGATCCGGCAGCGGCCGTCCCCGAGGAGCGCGTCGCAGGAGCGCTGGTAGACCCGGCCGCGGGGCTGGTTGAGGCGATCGGCGAGGCCGCGCACCTCCGCCGTGAAGGCGGTGGGCCCGCGCGAGACCTCGCCGACGGTGCCGGAGAGGACGAGGACCCGGTCGGCCGGGCTCGACCAATCGACGCGCCAGACCGCGACGGCGGCGCCGTCGAACAGGCCGCGCGCCAGCTCGGCTTCCGCGAGACGCCTGCTCGTGAGGGCACCGACGATGTCGAGGGAGTCGGCGGAGAGGCCGGTTCCCTGTTCGAGTGCCGTGCCGGTGGCGCCGCTCTCGGCCGAGCACGGGACGCCGTCGACGGTCAGGTCCTCGTCATGGTCGGTGAAGCCGAGGCGCATCCCGTCGGTGCGGGTGACGATCCAGCAATGGCACAGGGTGGTGACCCCGCTCGCGAGGCTCGCGGCGAGGGCGGGTGGCAGGGTCTTCATCTGCGGATCTCGAGGATCGGGATGTCGGCGACCACGCCTGCGCGCAGGGCCTGGTGGTCGATCTCGATGCGGTCGGTGGCGAAGCGCACCGGCACGTCGAAGGTGAAGCCGGCGGTAACCAGGGTGCCCGGAGCCGGTGCGGCCTTGAGGGTGACGAGGCCGGTCGTGGCATCGAGCGTGAAGGCGGAGGCGGCGAGCGCGACGCCGCCGACCGCGACCAGCACCGAGCCGGCGACCGGCTTGGTGATCGGACGGGCATAGGGCGCGAAGGCGGCCCCGTAGATCTTCGCCAACGGGAAGCCCCGGGTGGCGCCGTCGCCGGTCCCGAGGCGCTGGTCGGTGGGCGCGGGAGCCTGTCCGAGCGGCGCGGAGCTGTGGTCGAAGGTGTCGCGCCAGCGGAAGCCGTAGAGGGGCCCGCGCCTTTCCTCGAAGAAGGCGACCAGCAGGGCCACGTCCTCGGCGGAGCGCAGGGCCGGTCCCGCATTGTAACTGCGGCGGGAATGGCGCCAGAGGGCGTTGCGCTCCTCGTCGCCGGAGCCGAGGGTGACGATCTCGGTGCGCCGCTCCGGCCCGCCGCGGGAGCCGTATGACAGGGCGAGGGGGAAACGCACCTCGTGGAAGGGGCTCGGCATGGCGTTTGGGGCTCCTCACGTGCTTACAGGCCCCTGAGGCCGCGCTGCACCGCCCGGGCCAGGGCGGCGCTCACCTGCGCCTCCGAGCGATGGAAGCTCGGGGCGTCCGCGGTGGCGATCGAGACCGAGACCTGGACGTTCGGGACGGGGGCCGGGGCCGCGACGCCGTGCGTCGCCGGCAGGATGCGGCCGGGCTGGAGCGGCACGAAGGTCTCGCGGCCGCTCTCGCCCACCGTGTAGGCGACGCCCGGGGTGACGGGGCCGCCGGCGGCGCGGCCGGTCGGGTTCTGGGTCAGTCCGAGCGACCCGAGGGCGTCGCTGACGAGGTCGGAGCCGGGGCTGCCGCGGCCGAACAGGCCGTCGAAGGCCCGGTCGATGCCCCGGCTCGCGAGCGTGGTGGCGAGCCGGGAGATCACTGTCGTCAGGCGTTCGCCGTGCAGGATCGCGCCCTTGAAGCTGTCGGCGAGCGCCGAGCCGAGCTCGCGCGAGGCGGACTGGGCGGCGCGCTGCGCGGCTTCCGCCCGTTCCACCTGCACCGTCGCGGCGCCGTAGGCCTGCGCCACCCGGTCGACCTCTTCGCGGAGCGCCGGCGTCACCGCGAGATCGGCCTTCTTGGCCGCCTCCAGCAGGCGGAACGCCGCCTCGGCCCTGGCGGCGGCGCCCTCCTCCCGGCCGACCGCGTCGGCCTCGATCTTCAGGAGGCCGGTGCGCCGGGTCAGGCGCGCGACCTCGTCGCGGAAGGCGTCGTCCTCCGGCTCGGCGGTCTTCTCCGCCGCCTGAGCGGGCCGCGCCGCCGCGCGGGCGGACGACTTGGTGGACGACTGAGCGGGCTCGGGGGCCGGGGTGATCTGGCCGAGGCTGCCGCGTGGCGCGGCGTCGCTGATCGCGAAGGCGTCGGCGATGCGGGCGCGGATCGCCGCCCCTTCCGCGGCGGCCGCCCGCACCCGCCGGCCGAGATCCGCCACGAGGTCGGCGGCGGCCGGGATTTTTTCCGCGATCCCCCCGACCGCGCCCGCCACCGCCTCGAACCCCGCCACCGCCTCGCGGGACGCGGAACCGGCCTCGGCGAGGCGGGCGGTCAGGCCCCCGACCGCGTCGTCGACCCGGCGCAGGGCGGCGCCGTCACCGGCCGGCACCGTGGTCGCCTGCTCCATCGCCCGCTGGAGCCGGCCCAGGGCCTCCGGCGCGGCCATGCGGGCGAGCTCGTCGCGCACCTCGGCGCCGGCCCGCGCCATCGCGGCGGCGATGCGCCCAGCGCCGGCCTCGACGGCGCGCTCGGCCTGCCCCATCGCCCGCTCGGCCAGCGGCCCGGCCCGGGCGAGCTCGCGCTCGTAGGATTCGACAGTGGCCTCGAGGGAGACCACCAGGCGCTCGATCTCGGTCGTCATGCGGGCGCTCCGTCGTCGGACAGGCCGTCATCGGGCGCGCCGCGGAGCCAGGCCCAGAGCGCGTCCTCTTCCGCCGGCGTCGGGGCGTCGGCGGCTTGCGGGTCGCGGGCGCTGTTGAAGCCGTCGATGTAGGCGGCGAGCTGCCACAGGCTCATCGCCCGCATGTCGGCGGCGGGCAGGCCCATGGCGGCGGCGGCGGCATAGAACGCCGCGAAGGCGATCCGCCCCTCCGGACCCGCCGCGCCGGCGGGACGGCCGACCCGCTCGTCCTCGGCGCCCTCCAGCGCCGCCGCCAGCACCAGGGCGGCCTTGGCGATCAGCGGGATGCAGGCCAGCCCGTCGAGGCGGCGGGCGAGCGCGTGGGCCTGCGGCACCGGAGTGCCGCCGCCGATCAGGCCGAGCCGCAGCACGTCGCGCACGTCCCGGAACCGGTATTGCCGGCCGGCATGGAACCGGTGCAGCAGGGCGGCGGGGCCCATCCCCGTCGCCTCCTGCAGTGCCTCCAGGTCGCCGATGGCGAGGCGGAAGCGGTGGGTGGCGTCCTCGAGGGCGAGGTCGACATGGCCGTCGCGGCTCATGGGCGCCTCACGCGGCGGCGGTGAAGGACACCGCCCCGGTCGATTGCAGCGCCACCGACACGCTGCAGCGCTCGCCCCGCACGGCGCCGACCTCGAAGCTGGTGAGGTGGAACGACCCCTCCCAGGCGCCCCCACCCTCCGCGCCGGTGCCGCTCACCTCGACCCGGGCCTTCGTCGGCGCGTCGGCGTCGAAGGCGGCGCGCCAGCGGGCGATGCTCTGGCGCGCCATCACGCCCTTGCCGGAGACCGCGACCGACTTCGACACCGCGAACCGGTCGACGAAGGGCGCGGCGTCCTCGTTGGCGCAATCGGGCACGACCGCGCTGTTGGTCTCCTTGGTGAATTGCGCCGCCCGCTCGGTGAGGCCGCAGGGCGCCTCGAAGGTGCCGGCCTTGGTCGGGCTCTCGAGCTTCACGGCGATCGCGGAGAACGGCAGGGTGGTGGGCTGGGCCATGGTGGGTTCGCTCCCGGGGATGGAAATCAGACGGTCTCGGCCGCGACGGCGCCGAAGCGGGCGACGCCGTGCCAGGAGCCGGGCCCGAGGGGTTCCGGCAGGACCAGGCTGCGCTCGTGCGACAGCCACAGGAGCTCGCCGCGGGTGAGCGCCAGGTCGGCCTCGTCGAGGGCGGCCGCGACGGCGGCGAGCAGATCTTGCACCGGTCCCAAGGTCCGGGCACCGCGCAGGAAGGCGTGGACGGTCAGCCGGCAGGCGCAGCCGCGCCAGCCTTGCGCCTCGTAGGGGCTGACCTCCGGCGGATCGACGCGCAGGAACGGCCATTCCTCGCGGGCGCTCGCCGCCTCGCGCACCCGGTCGCCGACGAGCGGGTGCAGGGCCGGATCGGCGAGGAGGCGGGCGCGCACCGCCCGCAGGAGCTGGGGCGAGAGGTCGAGGCCGGCCATCACCCCCTCCCCGTCAGGCGCGCGACCGCCGGTCCGATCACCGGCCGGGCCGCCCGCATCGCTGTGCCGAATTCCCGGGCGATCAGGCCCGGCGCCTCGACCGCGACGGCGGCGCCCGCCTGGGTCTCCGTCGCCTCGGCCCGCCCGTCGGGCAGGGCCTGCTGGATGTCGGCCGCGAGCATGCGCGCGGCCTCCCGCGCGCGGGTCCGCGCGGCGTCGCTGCCAGCGCGGGCGAGGCGCGCGAGCCGCGCCTGGAGCGGGCCGGTCTCGGCTGGTGGCGTCACAAGGGTCGTCCCTGGATGATGGCGTGGCTGCCGGCGGGGTCGGTCTCCACCGCCACGATGCGGTGGCGGGTCCCCGCCAGGGTGATCTCGTCGTCGGGGTTCGGGGGGGAGCCCGGCGTCAGCACGATCAGGCGCACCAGGCGCCCCGGCAGTCCTGGCTCCTCGGAGCCTTCCCGGATGCCGTCGAGCCGGGCGCGGACGGGCTCGTCCGCAATGCCGCTCCGGTGCAGGATCGCGGCATCGAAGAGGGGGGCGAAGGCCCCCCCGAGATGGCGGCCGAGGCGATCGAGGAGGCCCATCACACCACCGCCACGCCGGGGCTGTTGCGGCGCATCACCTCGTGGAAGCGCCGCCCGTAGGAGGTGAGACCGAGGGTGCCCGGCAGGGCCTCGGCGGGCGGGTCGCGGCGCTCGATGTGGAGCGTGCCGCTGCGCAGGGTCTTGAGGTCGAGGGCGCCCGCCCGGGCGAGCTCGGCCTCGGGGCCACCCTGCCCGTCGAGGGTGAGGGTGTGGGCGGCATGCAGCATCCGCCCGAGGGTCGCGTCCGCCGCCGGCCAGCCCGCCCCGACCCGCGGGCCGGCTTCCGCCAGCGCTCCGGCGACCGCCGCGTCGGGGAGGCCGGCGAAGGCCGGGAAGCGGGCCCGGAACGCCTCCGGTGTGATCGCGTCGGCCATCTCACGGCTCCCCGCCGGAGGACGGGCGCCCGCGGCGGCGCTCGGGGCGCGGGTCCGGCGGCGCCGGATCGGGCTCCGCCTCGACCCGTACCTCGCCCGCCGCCTCCCAGGCGGACAGGCAGGGGTCCGGCCGCTCGGGCAGCATCAGCACCGCGCTCTCGCCGGGCAGGAGCAGCCGGGGCGCCCGCGCGCCCCTGGGCCAGACCAGCCGGGGGCCGGCCGCGTGGTTCGTCACCCGCATCATGGCTCCGGCCTCCCCTAGATGCCGTCGAGGTAGCGGCAGGCGGCGGGGCGGCGGATGTCGAGGCCGCCGAGCCGGAAGGCGCCCGGGACCTCGAAGCGCCACGGGCCGGTCTGCCAGGCCGGGAAGAACCGGAACGGCATCGGCAGCCACAGCTTCAGCACGGAGGGGTCGCGGCGATACGCGACCATGCGGGCGGTGCCGCCGGTGCCGGCGGTCTCGAGGGTGCGCACGCCGAAGACCGTCAGGTCTTGGCCCGTCTCCAGGGTGTAGACGTTGTGGCGCCGGATCCAGTCAAGGAGCGTGATCGGGCTCGTCGGGTCGAGGCGGCGCAGGCCGAGGCTCAGCATCTGGTCGTAGGGCAGGAGCAGGGTGTCGGCCATCTCGACCGTGTTCGAGCCGGTGAAGATGCCGATGAGCTGGCCGTTGATGTCGGCGAGCACCTGCTCGGCCGTCTTCTGGGCCCAGAGGGTGCTGCCGCCGGTGCCGGTGGCGGCGGCGCTGCCCACGGTCACGCTCGGATGGTTGAGGAGACCGGAGAAGCCCTTCCCCGCGTCGCCCTGCAGGGCGATCCGGTCGATGAACTCCTCGGAGGCCTGCCGGGCCGCGTCGGCCTTGTCGGCGTCGAGGGTCATGCCGAGGAGCTGGGCCTTGCCGAGCTCCTCGAGATCGTAGCCGTAGCCGATGCCGGCCATGGCGACGGCGGTCTCGTACTGGCGCCGCAGCAGCTCGACCTTCGGCACGTCGGTGGCCGCGCCGTGGACCCAGGTCGCCTGGCCGACCCGGTCGACCGAGAAGTAGGTCACGGTCGGCACCCATTCGGGCGCCGCGGTGTCGACCGGCACGAGGCGCGGATAGCGGATCGCCGGGTACTGGTTGCGGTAGACCGCGGGCTCGATGAAGGCCTGCTGGCTGACCAGGAAGGCGAGCGCGCGGGGGGCGTCGGCGAGGAAGGTGCGGGTCATGGGTGGCCTCTCAGTTCAGGCGCAGGCGGACGAGGCCGCCGGCGGCGGCGGAGCTGTCGAACAGGGCGCTCGTGATCGCGGTGTTGCCGGAGGCGGCGGCCGTGACGGCGCCGGCGGCGGTGACGTAGGCCGGGCTGCCTGCGCTCGCGGCCGTCGCGGTGACGACCCAGACGGTGCCGCGCACCATCACCGGCACGGTCTCGCCCCTGGCGAAGAGGTCGGCGCCGGACGGGTTCGGCCGCGCGTTGCGGTCGGCGAGCACGATGCCGCGGAAGACCGCCCCCGAGGCGGCGATGCCGTCGTCGCGGGTGCCCTGGAAGGCGGCTCGGCCGAAGGCGATGCCGTCCTGGGTCTCGACCGTGCGGCTGATCACCGTGGCGGGATCCTGGTCGGCGGCCATGCCCTCGTAGGCGGCGGCGGGCTGGGCGGGGTAGCTGGTCTGGACGGAGGGCATCAGCGGGCTCCTGCGGGTTTCCAGGCGTTGCGGAGGGTCTCGACCATGGCGGCGTGGGCCGCCTCGGGCGTGCGGGCGTCGGCGGTCCGGTGGCGAAGGGCGTCGCGCAGCGGGTCCGGGGCGGGGGGCGGTGCGGTGCGGCGCGGATCGGCGACGGCGACCCGGAAGGCCCCCTCGATCGCGGCGGCGCTCATGGCGGCGGCCTCCGCCTCGCCGAGGGCGCGGGCGACCGCCGCGCGCCGGATCGCCTCGGGATCGAGGCCGGCGGGATCGAAGGCGTCGCCGAGGATGCGGCGGGCCTCGGTCACCAGGGCGCCGCGCGCGGCCGCCAGCGCGTCGAGGGCGGCCGTGTCCGGCACCCGGGCGCGGAGCGCCGCGACCTCGCCGTCGCGCTCGGCCAGGGCCGTCTCGGCGGCCTGCGCCCTTGCCTCGGCCTCGGCGAGGCGCCGGGTCAGGTCCGTATCGCCGATGCGGCATTCCGGTCCCGCGCGCCCCTGCGCCACGATGGCGACGTGGTCGACGACGATCCGGGTCTGGCGGGCGTCGTAGGGCGCGCCGTCCGGGGCGGTGCCGGGGGTCCAGTCGAGGTCGCAGGTATACCCGACCGAGATCTCGCGCCGCCCGGCCTGCACCGCCGCGATCGCCGCGGAATCGGCGAGCAGCATCGGGATGCGGACGTATGCGCCGTCGCGCACCACCTCGTCGCCGACATGGCCCCGCGCCACCCCGCGCCAGGTCCGGGGCGTCACCGCCTCGGGCGGATGGTCGAGGGTGACGGGCTTATGGCCGAAGCTCCGGAGCGATTCCTCGCGGAAGATCTCGTCCGGGTCGCGGTAGATCCTGACCTGGGGCAGGTCGGGCCGCGCGACCTCGTCGCCGCGATAGACCTGGACGTTGCCGGCGCGGGCGGCGCGCGCCTGCACTACCAGGGCGCCGTTGCCGAGCGGGCGTGCGCCCGCGATCTCGGCCGCGGGGCCGAGGCTGAACCTGTCGAAGAGGTGCATGGGGATAGTCTCGCGTGGGAGGTGGGGAAGTGCCTCTCCCGCTCGGGCTTGTCGGTTCACATGCTGGGTCGCGCGCATCTCTCCTCTCCCCGCGGGCGGGGAGAGGGCTTCGGCGACCTTGCGGTCGACGGAGCGAGGCGGCAGCCGAGGGTGAGGGGGTATTCCCGGATGAGCCTCCTCCGGCACCACCCCCTCACCCTCGGCTGCGCCTCGCTGCGTCCCCTGAACGGGGACACAGCCCTCTCCCCGCCCGCGGGGAGAGGAGAAACCTGCGTCTTGTCCGGCGACGTGACCGTGTCGGCCCGCTCGGGAGTGAGGTGGAACTCGGCTCAGCCCGCCGGCCGGCCGAAGGCCGCGGCGATGCCGGGGAAGAGGTCGGCGGAGGAGAGCCAGCCCTCGACGCCGCGGGAGAGGACGTCTGCGGGCACCACGCCCTCGCGGGCGAGCATCGCGGCGGTCTCGGCCTTGAGGCGGCCGATTTCCGCCTTCTCGCGCTCGCTCGCCTGGGCGAGCGGCCGCCAGGCGTAGCGCAGGGCGGGCTCGTCGCGGCCGAGGGCGTCGCGGATCAGGATCCGGTCGAGGCGGGCGATGGCCGGGGTGAGCTCGACGGTCTGACGGGCCGCGACGTGGTCGTGGTAGTTGCGGATGTCGGATTCGCCGGTGGCGTTGAGGCCGGCGGGCGACTGGCCCAGCAGCCGCGTCACCGGGATGTCGGCCGCTCCCGCCGCGACCTGGAGGAAGAGGCGCGCCACCTCCGGCAGGCCCGCGAAGTCGAGCTGCTTCTGCTGGTAGCGCTCGCCCTCCGGCGAGCGGCCGTCGCCTTCGAGCAGCAGCATCCCGAACAGGCCCTTCATCCGGGCCGCGTAGGCGAAGCGCTCGGTGACGAGGCGGGTGCCGTCCTCGGTCGAGAGGGCTTGCGACAGGCCCGGCACCGAGATGATGTCCTGCTTGGCCTCGGGGAGCATCGCGGCGATGTGGGCGGCCGCCGCCGTCGCCTGGTCGATCGCCTCGAGCAACGCCTGGAGCACGCTGTCGCCCCAGCCGTCGCCGACCGCGTCGTCCGGCAGGGCGCCGCCGAGGAGGCGCACCACCCGCGAGGGATGGACCGCCTGCCCGCCGGCGACGGTGTAGCTTCGGGGCTCGCCGAACCACGGCGAGAGCGGGTCGCGCTCGATGCCGCCGGCCTGGATCTGGCCGCGGGGCAGGACGTGGAGGTAGCGCAGGCCCCCCTGCCCGATCGCTTCCGGATCGAGCGGCAGGTCCGGGTCCGGCGCCCCGTCGCCGATCAGGATCGCGGCGCCGCCGTGCAGGCGCGCGAGGCGCAAGGCCCGCAGCAGGCGGTCGCGAAGCCCCAGGCGCTCCTCGCTCGCCGCCAAAGCCGCCGCGACTTCCGGCGGCGCCTGCCAGGCGCGCCACTCGCGCAGCATGTCGAACGGCACGATGTCGACGACCTTGCGGGCGAGCCAGTTGTCCCGGTAGGCGGCGTCGAGTTCCGCGCGGGCGCGGGGCACGTGGACGTGCAGGTTGCCGGTGCTCTTGTCCCGCGGGCCGCCGAGGCCGGAGACGAGGTTGGCGAGGCGGTCGGCGATCCACATCACAGGACTCCGAGCAGGCCGTATCCCGGCCGGGCCAGCGCCGCGAAGGCGCGCGAGAGGGCGTCGACCTGGTCGAGGAAGGCGCCGTTGGGGAAGGTGCAGAGCTCGTCGAGGAAGGCCTCGTTCCAGGGCCCGGCGACGAGGTGCAGGTTGCCGGCCTCGGCCTGGGCCGAGACCGGGGCGGCGCGGGTCGCCTTGTCGCCGCTCTCAGGGGAGGCCCGCGCGTCGTAGCCGGCGAGCCGCCCGACGAGGTACTGCGCCTGCGCCTTGCCGGCCTGGCCGGGATCCTGCGGCAGCGAGATCCGGCAGGAGGGCCCGTCCTCCGCCGCGGTGGCGCGGATCAGCCGCTCGACGCCCCCGGCCGAGAGCCGGTCGCGGCGCACGTCGACGACGTAGAGATGCCCGTCGGGCGCGCGGGCGAGCTTGACGCCGGCGGTGTAGTCCGGCTGCCGTCCGCCTCTGGGCACGCTCGCCGCGAGGTCCCAGGCCCGGACGGTGGCGCAGCCGGCGGGAACGGCCCGCACGAGGGTGAACCAGCCGCGCTTGAACAGGCCGCCGTCCCGGGGCGCCGGGCGCTGCTGGTACTGGCCGGCCGCCGCGTACTCGCCCATCGCGGCCTTGTCGCGCTCCACGGCCTCCCGGGGAAAGCGGGACGGAAACAGGAGCTCGCCCGCCTCCCGACGGGGATCCGTAAAGCCGATCCGGGTGGCGCAGGCGCGCTCCGGCTCGAACTCCATCGGCAGCATCAGGTGGTCGTAGCCGAGGCTCTTCGCCAGGATCACGCCCGACAGGTCGCGCTCGTGCAGCCTTTGCATGATGACGACGATCGCCGAGCGGACCGGGTCGTTGAGGCGGGTCGGCACCGCCTCCAGGAACCATTGCGCGACCCCCTCGCGCACCCGCTCGGAATTGGCGCCGTCGACCGAGATCGGATCGTCGAGGATCACCCGGTCACCGCGCGAGCCGGTGATCGAGCCGGCCGAGACTGCCTCGCGTAAGCCCGTCGCTGTGGTTTCGAACCGGCCCTTGCGGTTCTGGTCGCGGGTGAGCCGCACCCGGTCGCCCCAGAGCGCCCGGTACCAGGGCGAGGTGATCAGGCGCCGGGTGCGCAGGTTGTCGCGGAGCGCCAGCCGCTCGGTGTGCGAGACCGCGACGGTGCGCAAGGCGGGGCGGTTCTTCGGCCCCCATTCCCAGGCCGGCCAGAACACCCCGGCGAGCAGGCTCTTCATCGTGCCGGGGGGCACGTTGATCAGGAGCCGGGTGATCGTGCCGGCGCTCACCGCTTCGAGATGGGCGCAGACCGCGTCGATATGCCAGCCATGCACGTAGGCGCTGCCCGGCTCGATCACCGGCCAGGCCCGGCGCACGAAGCCCGCCAGGCTCTCCTCGCTATCGAGCCGGTCGAGCGCGCGGATCAGGGCCGGCGGGTCGTCCAGCCAAATTTGCGGCATCGAGGCTTGCGGCATCGAGGGGCCGGGCGTGGGACAGGCGCTCGGCGATGGCCCGGAGCTGGGCCCGCTGCCCCTCGTCGAGGAGGCGGATGGCGGCGTCCGTGTCGGGGATCGCGGTGTCGTCACGGTTTTTCGCATCTCCCTTGCCGTCGAGGTCCCAGGCCTGCCGCTCCAGGGCGATCCACAGCCGCGCCGCCGCGGCGAGGTCGCGCAATGCCGCGACGCGCTTCTGCAGCGCCGCCGCGCGGGACAGCCCGCTCTCCTCCGCGCCGTCGTCGAGCCCGGACTCCTCCGCGATGGCGGATTGGAGGTCGTCGAGGAGCTGCAGGGTGAGGGCGGCGCCCTGCGCCACCACGATGCGGTGGCCGCCGAGCACGTCGACCGGACGCGTCAGGCCAGGAAGGGGCTTGCTCGAAGGGACATCGTGAGTGGGGCCGTCATCCGGGACCGCGGCGACCGGCGGACCGGTCGGGGCGTCGCGTGCCCATTCCTCCGCCCGCGCCCGGCGCCGGAGCGTCGCCGGGCTGATGCCGAAGCGGCGCGCGATCGCCGGTCCGGCTCCCGGCTCGGCCCGGTAGGCCGCCGCGATGTCCGCCCAGTCGACGACCCGCCGTGTCGAAACCCCTCTCGTCGCGTGCGTCCGGGTCGGCAGCTTGCTGGCCATGTCGCCTCGTCGGGAGATGGGAGGCGCTAGAGCACTTCGCGATTGCGTTGCAATCGCGAAGTGCTCTAGCTCTTTGATTTTGCAGCATTTTATGCGACGAACCGGTATCCACTTCGTCGGAAAATGCTCCAAGGCGGGCCCGTGGCCGCCGGCGGCCGGAGGCCGTCGGGCACGCGCCGCCCTTCGCCTCGGTGATGCCGTGGGCCGGGTCCGGGGACACATCCCCGCATGGCGGGGCAGTCGAGCAGCCACCTCCCTCGCAGGGCAGGCCGCAGACCCGGATAACCTGAAACCCTTGTACCCGCCCCGCCGATGTTCGTCAAATGTTCTCTTCGGCGGGGCGCAACTTTTTTCGGAGTCTCAGTCCCGGGCGATCTGGTCCTCGTCGAGCAGCACCGGGGTCTCGCGCCCGAACAGCGACAGGGCGACCCGGTAGCGCCGGCGGGCCGGATCGGCCTCCTCGACCCTGCCGCGTAAAGCCGCGAGCGGTCCGGCCGTGACCCGCACGTCGTCGCCGAGGGCGAAGAGCAAAGCCGACACCGCCTCCTCGTCGCGGCCCTCCGCATCGCCGCCATGCCCGGTGATCGCGTCGGCGAAGGCCTGGAGCACGGACGGCGCGATGACGACGGCGCGCCCGTCGCGAAAGAGCACGCGGGCGATGCCCGGATGGCCCTCGACCCGCGCGAGGTCGTCGTCGTCGCGCAACCCGACGAAGAGCGTGCGGTGCAGGAGCGGCACCCGGGCGGTGCGGCGGCGGCCCGTGGGCGAGGTCAGCTCGACCTCCTCGCGCGGCTCGAAGGTGGGGATGCCGGCGGCCTCGCAGTCGCTGGCGGCGCGGGCGGCCCAGCGCGGCCTGGTCTCGGCGACGAGCCAGACCCGGTCGGCCGCCAGCACGATCCGGGCGGGCCGGACCCGCCGGCGCCGCCGGCGCCGGATCTCGGCGGCGCGGTCGGCCGGCGGGCGGTCATGCGCCAGGGACTCGCGGCGGCGGCGGGCGATGCGGCGCTTCTTCCCGCTCACGCCGCCCTCCCCGGCTGCCGGGCTCCGGTCAGGCCCCGCCGGGGCGATCCGGCGGCGCGTCGGGCGGCGGAAGCCGCTCGCGGGCGGCCTCCCGCGTCAGCGCCTCGGTCGCGCGCACGATCCGGGCACGCACCAGCAGGAACAGGCCGACCCCCGCGGCGAGGGTCCAGAGCACGATCAGGGCAACCTTCATGCGCCCCTCCTGCACCGGCACGGCCCGCCGCGCGAGCGCCTTCGTCCCAGGCGCGACGTCTCTTCCGGCCGGCGCACGCCCGTTGCGGCGATTCGCCGCCGGGACGTCCGGGGAGGCATCGGGCCGGATCGACCATCTCCCTCCCGACGTTGCGCCACGAGGCGGCCGCCGCGTCGGGCGGTCCGCCCCGGGCTGCGAGGAAACGGTGGACCATCGGGGAACTCCCGTAACGAGGGGGTACGGCGCAAGGCTGCCGTTGGGGTAGGATGCATGAGGGGGCGCAGGCGAACGGCGATGCTGGCCCGATCATGGCCCACGTCCATGCGACGTCCTTGCGACCGAAGTCGCTACATGATGTAATGATTTTGCTCAATACCTCAAGTGTTAGGAAAGTTCTCTGAGGTGATCCAGTCGGGAGAGAACCGGGTCCGGGCCGCGCAGGGGGAGCGGCTGCGCCAGGCGCGCATCGCCGCCGGCTACCGCTCGGCGCGGGACGCCGCCCTGCAGAATGCCTGGCCGGAGAGCACCTACCGGGCGCACGAGGCCGGCACCCGGACCGTCGGCCAGGACGATGCCGAGCGCTACGCCGCGCGCTTCCGCCGCGACGGCGTCCAGGTCACCGCCAAGGGGCTCCTGTTCGGTGACGACGATGCGCCGGAGCCGCACTCCGAGGTCGATCAGGTCGTCGGCCAGGTGGTGGGGGTGAAGGGATTGATCAGCGCCGGCGGCTTGATCGACACCGGGGACGAGCAGCCCGGGCCGGACGGCGACCTGTTCCGGATCACGGTGCCGTTCCCGGTGCCGCCCGGCACCATCGCGTTCCGGGTCGCCGGCCTGTCGATGTATCCGAAATACGAGCCGGACGACGTGGTGCTCTGCGCCGAGGCGGGCGAGAGCCCGGAGCGGCTGCTCGACCTCTACGCCGCGGTGGCGACGGTGGAGGGGCACCGCTTCCTGAAGAAGATCCTGCGCGGCTCGCAGCGGGGCTCCTATCACCTGGAGAGCCACAACGCCCCGCTGATGCCCGATCGCCGCCTGGTCTGGGCCTCGGGCATCATCAGCACCGTGCACGCGCAAGCCTGGAGCCGGTTCTGCGCCGGATCCAAATCCGCCGGCGCCAAGTTTATCGGTAGCAAGTTTGTCGGGAGCAAGCCGGACGGATAGAAGCCCGGCGGGGACGAGGATCGCTGCGTCGTGCAGCGATCCGGTCAATCCGCCTGCGCGACCCGGGCCGTGCGGCGCTGCGCGGTCCAGCGGCCGGAACAGAGGGCGGAGACGTTCCAGGTGCCGGAGCCGGTATTGGCCTGGAGCCGGCCCGAGGCGGCGCCGCTGGTCGAGCCGTGGCGGACGGTGAGGCCGACCTGGCCGTCCGACCCGATGCGCCCGCTCACCGTCGCACCGCCCTCGCCCGTCGAAGCCACCCGCACGTCGCCGTCGGCGATCGCGAGGGAGACAGTGTAGCGGCTGTCGCACATCCCCGATTCGGTGACGAGCTGCACCGACCAGGTGCCGTTGAATCCCCGCCCTTCCGCGGCCGCCGGCAGCAGGCTGGCCGGCAGGGCGGCGCACAGGACGAGAGCGGCGACGGACGACTTGAGCATGGGACCCCCGATGATTGGTCGAGCCCGGCCGGATGGACGAGGCCGGCTCGCTTCCTGACGCGTGGCGGATCGGTGCGGCGTGACCGCAACCGCCCGCTGCGCGAGCCTTCGCGGTCGCGCGCTGGACGAGAAGCGATGTGGATGAGGGATCATTAACACAGGCAGAACGGCAGCAATATGGCGCGGCACAGCACGCCTGCCGGCCGATCGACTGGGCCGTGGCCGCGCTTGCTTGCCGACTTGCTGCACGGTGACTTGCTGCGCGGCGATCGGCCGGACGAAGACTTGGCCGTTTCCCGCGCCCGGCTCGCGGTCAGCCCGGCATCGTTGCCGCCATGCGGCGGCGCAGGGCCTCGTCCGGCAGCGGGCCGGTGCCGGCGCGCAGGTTCGCCGCCATGTGGCCGGGATCGGCGGTGCCGGGGATGGCGCAGGTCACCGCCGGGTGGGAGATCACGAATTTCAGCAGGATCTCCGCCCAGGAGGTGCAGCCGATCTCCGCCGCGTAGTCCGGCAGCGGCGTGTGGGCCAGGCGGCGCAGGAGCCCGCCGCCGCCGAAGGGCCGGTTGACCAGCACCGCCACGCCGCGCTCGGCCGCGAGCGGCAGCAGGTGATTCTCGGCCGCCCGGTCGTCGAGGGCGTAGTTGATCTGGAGGACGTCCAGCCGCTCGGCCCGCAACACCGCCTCGACGGCGTCGTAGGCGCTCTCGGTGTAGTGCGAGATGCCGATGTGGCGGATCCGGCCCTCTTCCTTCCAGGCCCGCAGGGTCGGCAGATGGGTGCGCCAGTCGAGCAGGTTGTGGATCTGCATCAGGTCGAGGCGCTCGGTGCGCAGGAGCTGGAACGAGCGCGTCATCTGGGCGATCCCGGCCTCGTGCCCGCTGGTCCAGACCTTGGTGGCGAGAAAAATCTTCTCCCGGGCCTTCAGGTCCGCCACGAGGTCGCCGGTGACGCCCTCGGCGCGGCCGTACATCGGCGAGGAATCGATCACCCGGCCGCCCTGGCCGATCAACGTCGCCACCACCTCGCGCAGGGGCGTCCGCTCGGCGGGCTTGGCGCCCACGTCGAAGCCGCGCCAGGTGCCGAGCCCGATCACCGGCAGGGTCTCGCCGCTCGCCGGGATCGGCCGCCGGTGCAACGGCGTCGCTTGGCTTGTCGCTTGGCTTGTCCCTTGGCCGGCCCCTTGCGCGGCCGCACCGCCGCCGACCGCGGCGGCCAGCGCCGCGCCGAGGAAGCCCTGGCGGGTCAGTCCGTCGTCTCGCGTCATCGCGTCTCTCCCCTGTCGGCGCCGCGCCTGTCGCGAAACGCTCTGGGGCACTCGCCGGTGCCCTTGGCGAAGAAGCGCGAGAAATAGGCTGGGTCGGTGAAGCCGAGGCTGTAGGCGATCTCGGCGATGCCGAGGTCGGAATAGAGCAGGCTCCGCTTGGCCTCGAGCAGGCGGCGCTCGCGGACGATCCGGCCGGGGCTCGCGCCCGTCACCGCCCGGCAGGCGGCGCGCAGCCGCGCCTCGGTCACCCCGAGATCGTCGGCGTAGGCGATCAGCGGCCGCTCGCGGCGGTGATGCGCCTCGACGAGGTCGCGGAAGCGCGCGGTCAGGAGCGCCTGCGGGCCGGGCGGGGCCGGCGGCGCGCGGGTGGCGGCGAGGCGGCGCAGGCCGGCGACGAGGAGCAGCATCAGGTGCGCCTCGACGGCGCCGCGCCGGCCCGGCGCTGCCCAGGCCAGCTCTCGCGCGAGCTCGGCCACGGCCTCCTCGACCGGGCCCGGCTCCGGCAGGGCGAGGGCGGCGGGGCCGGCAAACAAAGCCGACAATTCCGGCTCGCGCCCGCACAGGTCGTGCAGGTAGCGCGCCGAGAGGGTGAGCACCGCCCCCGCGGTGCCGTCGGTGAAGCGGAAGCCGTGGGCGGTGCCGGCCGGGACCGCCAGCAGGCACGGCGCCGCGAAGGCGAAGAGTTCGGCCTCGGCCCGCATCTCCCCGCCGCCCTCGGCGATCAGCAGCACCTGATGCAGGCTCGAATGGACGTGCGGGCGGATGGTCCAGCGGTTCGGGCGGCTGCGATCGTCCAAGGCTTCCAGGTGCAGGAAGCGGTCGTCGGCATCCCGGGGCGCCTCGCCGTAGAGGAAGAAGTGCGGCACCGCAGGGGTTTGGGCGGGATCGAGGCGCATCGCGGGCGGGCCCTGGCGGGACGACTGAGCTGACGAAAAATCCAACTTTTCCCTCGCCCCGTCCATCGTCAACCGGTCCGCCGCGGTTCACCTTCCCGTCACAAGGCAGCCACCGCCGAGACGCTGGCGCCACGAATCGGGAAACGTTCGAGGACACGCACATGCGCACGAAGGTCGCCATCATCGGCGCCGGCCCGGCCGGCCTCTTCCTCGCCCACCTCATGGCCCGCGCCGGGATCGACGCGGTGGTGCTGGAGCGGCGCACCCGCGACTATGTCGAGGGCCGGGTGCGGGCGGGCGTGCTGGAACAGGGCACCGTCGCGCTGATGGAAGAGCTCGGCCTCGACGCGCGGCTCAAGGTCGAGGGCCTGCCCCATACCGGCACCAACCTCGCCTATGACGGCGAGATCTTCCGGATCGACATGGCGGCGCTCACCGGCGGCTCCGCCGTCACGGTCTACGGCCAGCAGGAGGTGATGCGCGACCTGTTCGACGCCGCCGAGCCCCGCGGCGTCCGGATCGTGTTCGAGGCCGAGGACCTGCGGCTCGACGGCCTCACCGGAAATAGCCCGAGCGTGACCTACCGCAAGGACGGGGCCGCCCACACCCTCGCTTGCGACTTCGTCGCGGCCTGCGACGGCTTCCACGGGGTCGGGCGGGCGTCGATCCCTGACGACGTGCTGAAGGTCTACGAGCGGGTCTATCCCTTCGGCTGGCTCGGCATCCTGGCCGAGGTGCCGCCGGTCAACCACGAGCTGATCTACGCCAACCACGCCCGCGGCTTCGCGCTCGCCAGCATGCGCTCCCCCACCCGCAGCCGCTACTACGTCCAGGTCGGCCTCGACGAGCGGATCGAGGACTGGTCTGACGAGCGCTTCTGGGACGAGGTCGAGACCCGCCTCGGGCCCACGGCCTCGGCCGGGCTGGTGCGCGGCCCCTCCTTCGAGAAGAGCATCGCCCCCCTGCGCAGCTTCGTCGCCGAGCCGATGCGCTACGGCCGCCTCTTCCTCGCCGGCGACGCCGCCCACATCGTCCCGCCGACGGGGGCCAAGGGCATGAACCTCGCGGTCTCCGACGTCGCGATGCTCGCCGAGGCGCTCGCCCTGCATTACGCCGACCACGACGCGTCCGGCCTCGACGGCTACTCGGCCCGGGCGCTCGCCCGGGTGTGGAAGGCCGAGCGCTTCAGCTGGTGGTTCACCGGCCTCACCCACCGCTTCCCCGACATGGACGAATTCGCCCGCCGGATGCAGGTGGCGGAGCTCGCCTATATCCGCGGCTCGCGGGCGGCGCAGACGGCGATCGCGGAGAATTACGTCGGGCTGCCGATGGGGTTCGGGCGCGAGGCGGTGGGAGCGTGACCATCGCAGGTGGTCACAGATCCGTTCTCGATTGGCCTCCATCGCTTTCAGCACACACCGCGTCATTCCGGGGCCGCGCAGCGGAGCCCGGAATCCAGACACTCAGGTCGTCGAGAATGTAGCGGAACGCTATCTGCTCTTTCCTGTACCACCGGCGGTTCTGGATTCCGGGCTCCGCTTTCGCGGCCCCGGAATGACCCTGTGGGTGCCAAGATCGTCGAGAAACGTCGTAACGGACCCTCAGCGCGCGGGCTCCGCCGCGACCTCGCCCCAGCTCTTCAGCGGGAAGGCCCGATCGTAGGCGAGGTTGAAGACGAAGGCGTAGGCCACGTAGAAAAGTGCGATCGCAATATCCATGACGAAGGCCTGCATCAGGCCGATCCCGAGATACCAGGCGATCGGCGGCAGCAGGATCACGAGCAAACCCGCCTCGAACAGCACGGCGTGCGCCAGCCGGAGACCCAGGCTCTTGCGGGTGTGCCCGACGAGCCGCTGCATCGCCCGGTCGAAGCCCAGGTTGTAGATGTAGTTCCACGCCGTCGCGGCGACGGCGCTGCCCACTCCGATCACGCCCATCGCGGAGGCGTGCAGCCCGAACAGGATCGTTCCGAGAGGGATGATGAGCGCGAGGCCGACGACCTCGAACAGGAGGGCGTGGCGGATGCGGTCGCGTGTGCTGCGCATGAACGAACTCTTCGACAAAATCGCGTTGGTTCGCCGCCTTCTATCGGCGATACCCCGGGCATCAAGTTGGGACGTATCGGGAAATCAGATAGATGGCCGTCTCGCTCGACCAGCTCCAGGCCTTCGTGGCGGCGGCCGAGGCCGGCTCGTTCTCCGGCGCGGCCCGCGTCCTGCGGAAGGCGCAATCCGCCGTCAGCACGCAGGTGGCGAATCTCGAGACGGATCTGGGGCTCGAACTGTTCAGCCGGGCGGGCCGGAACCCGGTCCTGACACCGGCCGGCGAGCGGCTGCTCCAGGAGGCGCGGGTCGTGCTCGACCGGCGCGAGCACCTGATCGGCGTGGCGAGCAGCCTGGAGCGGCGGGTCGAGAACCGGCTCGTCGTCGCCATCGACGAACTCTATCCCGAGCACGCGCTCGGCGCCCTCTTCGCCGAGTTCGCCCGGGCGTTTCCCTTCGTCGAGCTGGAGCTTCTGTTCCCACTGATGGAGGATGTCAGCCGCATGGTGCAGTCGGGCGCCGCCGATCTCGGGGTGATGTGGCGCCAGGAGGTGCTGCCGACGGAACTCGGCTTCCAGACCATCGGCTGGGTGCCGCTCAAGCTCGTCTGCGGGCGCGACCACCCGCTCGCCCAAACGTCGTCTGCCAAGCCGCGGGTGGAATGGGAGGAGCTGAAGCGCCACCGCCAGATCCTCGTCGCCGCCCGCAGCGACGGGCCGGAGAAGCGCCGCCTGCGGGTTGCCGCCGAGGTGTGGTGGGTCGAGAGCCACTGGGTGATCCTCGAGATGGTGAAGCACGGGATCGGCTGGGCCTTCGTTACCGACCACGTCATCGCCGCCTCCCCGACCGCGCCGTATCTCGTCACGCCGGATCTCCAGTTCGATGAGGGCGACTGGCCGATCGCCCTGGAGCTGGTCTGGCACAAGCAGCGGCCCTGCGGGCCGGCGGCGGCCTGGCTGCGCGAGCGGTTCGCGGCGGAGCGGATCGGTGGTCTCTCGGGGGGTGAGCGGGCGGTCTGAGGACGGGCCCGGGCCGGAGCCTCGTGGTGTCCGGTAGGACGAGGCCGACCCGCGGATGCAGGCGGCGGATCGCAGGCGGTGATCGCGGACGGTCGACGCCGGGCGGCCGCTGCGCGGATCCCGCCCTCGACGATGGGCCGAGGGCGGGATCCGCATCGCTTGGCGTCTCCGATCGACGCGCCTCAGGCCGCCCGCACCCGCGCGAGGAAGCGCTGGACCTCGGTGCCGAGATGCTCGGATTCGCGCGACAGGTCGGAGGCGGAATCCAGCACCTGCCGGGCGGCCGCGCCGGTCCGCTCCGACGCCATTGCCACGCCCGCCACGTTGCCGGTGACCTCCTGGGTGCCGGCCGAGGCCTGCGCCACGTTGCGGACGATCTCCTGCGTCGTCGCTCCCTGTTCCTCGACCGCCGCCGAGATCGTCGCCGTCACCGTGCTGATCTCGCCGATGCGGGTCGTGATCGCGGTGATCGCCCCGACCGCCTGATCGGTGACGACCTGGATCTGGCCGATCTGCTGGCCGATCTCGTCGGTGGCCTTGGCGGTCTGGGTGGCGAGCGCCTTGACCTCGGCGGCGACCACCGCGAAGCCGCGCCCCGCCTCTCCGGCCCTCGCCGCCTCGATCGTTGCGTTGAGGGCCAGGAGGTTGGTCTGCGAGGCGATGGTCGCGATCATCCCGACCATGTCGCCGATCCGGGTCGAGTTGCGCGTCATCTCCTGGACCAGGCGCATGGTCTGGTCCGCCTCGGCCACGGCCCGTCCGGCGAGGTCGGAGGAGGCCACGATCTGGCGGCCGATCTCCTGGACCGAGGAGCCCAGTTCCTCGACCGCCGCCGCCACGGTGTCGACGTTGGTGGCCGCCTGCTCCGCCGCGGACGCCGCGGAGGTCGACTGACCGGCGGTCTCGGTCGCGGTGGCGGTCATGCTCCGCGCGGTGCCCTCGAGGGCGGCGGCCGAGGCCGAGACCTTGGCGACGACGGCGCCCACCGCCTCCTCGAAGGCGTCGGCGACGGCGCGCATCCCGATCCGCCGCTGCTCCTCGGCCGCGAGGCGGGCCTGCTCGGTCTCGCGCTCCAGGGCGCGGCTGCGCTGCATGGTATCGCGAAAAACCTCGAGCGCGGCCGCCATGGCGCCGATCTCGTCGCGGTGACGGGTGCCCGGCACCGCGACGGCGAGATCGCCGTCCGCGATGCGCCGGGTCGCCGTCGCGAGGGCATGGATCCGGCCAGCGATCCAGACCTGCGCGATCGCCGCCCCGACGAGCGTCAGGAGCAGACCGGCGACCGCGAGCGTGCAATGCACCGCGAAGGCCTGCCGGGCCCGCTCCACCTCCGCGTCGGCGGTCGCCGCCGCGGCGTCCATCAGGGCGAGCGCGGTCGCGGCGATCGCCGACTGGCTTCTGGCGGCGTTCTCGAGCCACGCATCCATCGGGGCGACGCTCGGCTTGCGCCCGGCCTCGACGGCGGCCACCGCCTCGGCCCGCTGCGTGCCGAGAGAGCCCTCGAAATACGCGGCGGTGGCGGTCCGATAGGCCGACTGGACCAGGTCGGAGCGGCTGGTCGAGAGCAGCGTCCCGATGAGATCCCAGGTCGTCCGCACCTGGGTCTCCCGGGCGCGCAGGACTGGTCCGTCCGTCGGGAGGGGCAGCCGGTCGCCGGAGAGGAGGATGTTCATCGTCAGCAGCTGCTGGCCGGTCAGGCTCCGGAGGGAACCGATGATCGCCTTCGTGGCGATGGTCGATTCCAGCGCCGGGTCGAGCCGCCTCAGGGCGGTGTCGGTCCGGGTCGACAGCCCGTCGATCAGGGTGAGCACGCGCCCGCCGGCCTCGTTCAGCTGGGTGAACAGGGCCTTGTCCCGGCCGGCCAGGGGCCGGTCGAGGTCGGCGTCGATCCGGCCGCGCAGCGTCCGCCACGAGTCGGCGGCCTGCGCCAGCTCCTCCATGGCTGCGACGAGGGCCGGATCGTCGACGGCCCGCACGGCCGCCGCCGCCTCGCTCAGCGCCTGATCGGCCGGGCCGCGGGATTCCAGTGTCACGCGCCGCGAGACCTGATTCGCCTCCGGCGCGAAGCCGAGGCCGGTCATGCTCCAGCCGCGCTCGCTGCGAAACCACGCCAGACTTTCCAGCATGGCCCGGCTGAGCTTGATGTAGCGATAGGTGAGATGCGCCTTCTGCTTCGATTCGAACGCAGTGCTCAAATTATAGGCGGAAGATACGATGATGATCGCCCCGAAGAGCAATATGACCGTTCCGAGCACATTCCGGACAGTAAGATAGCGCATGTCGCCGCATTCCCCGATACGGCGGACAGGATAGTAATCTTTTGTTGAATATTCCGTTGACGCTGCGGAGCCCTTCGGATCGGGGCGAGTCGGGGGCGTTCGCGAGCAGTTCAGGCGGCGCCGCCCTCCTCCCGGCGGATCAGCTCGCCGGCCACGTCGCCGAGCCGCGGCGCCGGCTCGCGGGTGAACGGCAGCGGCCGGCACACGGCGAGCGCCGCCAGCCCGAACCGCGCCGTCATCAGCCCGTTCAGCACGCCCTCCCCGAGCTTCGCCGAGATCCGCGCCGCGACCCCGAGACCCAGCACCGATTGCACCAGGCTGTCGCCGACCGCGACGCTGCCGGTGACGGCGAGATGGGCGAGCGCCGCCCGGGCGAGGCGCAGGAAGCCGAACAGGCCGGGCCGTCCACCGTAGATGGTGGCGATGCGGCGCAGGAGGCGCACCGCCGCGAAGATCACGAAGCCGACATCGACGATCGCCCGCGGGCTCAGGGCCGTCACCGCCGAGACCTGCTTGGCCGCCTCCGCCACCGCCGCCTTGGCGGCGCGGTCGAGGGAGGCCAGCAGCTCGGCCTCGGCGATGCCGATCCGGTCCTCGACGTCGAGGATCTGGTCGTCGAGGGCGGCGAGCCGCGCCCGCGCGGCGCTCAAGGCCGGGCGCCCGGCATAGAGGCTGGAGAGCTGGCGCACCACGGCCTTGGCGGCGCTGTGGTCGCGGGAGCGGAGCGCGTCGAGGGCTTCCTCGCGCAAGGCCTCGATGCGGCGCTCGCGCAGCACCCCCGCCACCTCGCGCCAGACGATGGCCGCGAGCGCCACCACCGCGACCGCGAGCAGCACCAGGGCGACGATGCCGAGCCAGGGCGCGACGGTGAAGAGGTCGGCGATCAGGCGCTCGATGGCAAGGCCGATGCCGAGGGAGGCCAGGCCCCCGAGGGCCGAGAGCAGCAACGTCGCCCAGGGCGCGCGGGAGCGCGGCGCCACCGGGACGGGCACGCCGTCGGCGGCCTCGACGATCTCGAACGGCTCCTCCACCACCCGCACGCCGTCGGGCAGCGCCGTCTCGGTGCCGGGCGGCGGCGGGGCGGCGATGGCGGTCTCAGGTCCGGCGGGGGGCAGGCGGAAGGCGCGGGGCTTCGGGGTGGGTGTGTTCGTCATCGAGAAGCCCTCAGGCCAGGCGGTCGCCGATCAGGAAGTTCAGGGCGCGGTCGAGACGGATCTGCGGCAGGCGGCCCGGGCGGCCCAGCGCGTCGCGGGAGACCTGGGGCGGGCGGAAGCGCGGGAAGCGCAACGAGCCCGGGGGCACCGCACCCTCCAGCACGGCTTCGGGGCGCTCGGGCAGCTCGCCCGGGAAGATCGCCGCTTCGGTCTCGCCGTCGAAGGTCTCGCCGTCGATGCTCTCGCCCGCCTCCGGCGTGCCGGCCACCGCCCGGAAGGCGCTCGGCCCGTCATGCACCACCGTCTCGCGGGTCGAGCGCACCGAGGCGAGCGCCTGGGTGCTGACATGGGCGCCCGCGGCCTCCGTGCGCCGCAGCGAGCGGGAGACGAGGAGGCGCAGCAGCGCGTCGAGCCGGTCGTGGCTGGAATGATGCAGGTGGTCGGCCTTGGTGGCGGCGAACAGGATCCGGTCGGCCCGCGGCGCGAAGAAGCGCGACAGGATGGTGTTGCGCCCGACCCTGAGGCTCATCAGCACCCGGTCGAGGGCCTCCTCCAGTTCGGCCAGGGCCGCCGCCCCGGCATCGACCGCCGCCAGCACGTCGACGAGGACGATCTGGCGGTCGATGCGCTGGAAATGGTCGCGGAAGAACGGCGTCACCACCCGATGCTTGTAGGCCTCGAAGCGGCGCTGCATCAGCCCCCCCAGGCTGTCGGGATTGACCGGCCCGTCCAGGATCAGCGGCGCGAAGGTCAGGGCCGGCGAGCCCGCGAGGTCGCCCGGCATCAGGAACCGGCCCGGCGGCGTCGTCGCCACCGCCTCGGGGCCGGAGCGCACGGCGGCGAGATAGATCTTGAACGCCTCGCTCGCCCGCTCGGCCACGATCTCGTCGAGGGGCTGGTTCGGATCGAGCGACCGCAGGGAGGCGAGCCAGGGCGCCGCCATCGCGGCGCGGCCGGGGCGCTGGGCCGCAGCGATCGTCTCGCGCGACCAGCCCTCGTAGGTCTGCTCGATGAGGGCGAGATCGAGCAGCCACTCGCCCGGATAGTCGACGATGTCGACCATCAGGCTCGCCGGCCCGGTGCGCCAGCCGCTCTTGCGCTCGTAATCGACCTCCAGGCGCAGCTGGCTGATCCGGTCGGTCGAGCGCGGCCAGCGCCGCGCCTCGGTCAGCGCCGCGAGGTGGTCCTCGTAGGGGAAGCGCGTCACCGCGTCGTCGGGCTGCGGCACCAGGCGGGCCCGGCGCAGGCGGCCCTCCTGCGAGGCGCGGAGCGCCGGCAGCGGGTGGAGGCCGGTGAGCTGGTGCACCAGAGCGGTGGTGAACACCGTTTTCCCCGAGCGGGCGAGGCCGGTGACGCCGAGCCGCACCGTCGGCTGGACCAGGAGGTCGTTGGAGGCCTCCGCCAGGGAGCGGGTGGCCTCGGTGACGGACTTGGCGAGGGAGCCGGCACGTGCGGCGAGGTCGGTCAGGGGCGGCACGCGGTACGCTCTGGCTTCATGTCGCTCCCCGAGGTGGCGCGGGGACCGGCCTTCCGCAAGGGCCTCAGCATCATTCGCCGAAGCGGTCGCCGGTTCGGCGGCAAAACTGATGCAAATACAAGAGGCTAAGCAGAGTCGCCCTGCGGCTCTGCTCAGGGCGCGGCCTCCGCCTGCTGGCGCGCCGCCCCGCGCTCGGCCTCGGCGCGGGCGATCGCCGCGGCGACGAGGGCCGGGCTCGCCCGCAACGCTCCGAGCTCGACCGCGGACATCGCCAGCAGCACCGGGGCGAGGCGCGCGGTGGCGTGGCCGTCGGGGGTGAACAGGCCGAGATCGTCGCCGGGCTTGACGCCGACGCTGCCGGCGATGCGGGCGGCGTAGTTCTGGATCCGGATCTCGTCGGAGCCGCACAGGGGCGCCGGCGGGCGCAAGGCCGGCGGCAGCGCCGAGGCCGGGGCGACGGCCAGCGTCGGCAGGGCCGAAGCCTCCGCGGCGAGCCGCGCCCCGTCGAGGGCCCGCATCGGCTCGATCGCGGCGGGGCGCGCCGTCTCGCCGATGCCGGTGGCGATGGTGGGCAGCGGCGGCGCCCTGACGACGCGCACGGGTTGGCGCGGCTTGCCCTGCATCCGGGCGAGCGCCGACCAGGGCTGGACCCGCAGGGCGTTGCCGGCGACCGGCCGGGCCGCGGCGGTCGGGTGGGCCGGGGCACGGGCGACCCGGCGCGGGGCGCCGCCGCGGCCGTGGCCGGCGAGGAACCGGGCCCGCAAGGTGCGACCGATGCCCTGCGGCGCCAGGGCCGTCAGCGCCGGCGAGGCGGCCCGCGCGGGTGCGGCTCCCCTCACCGGGGCGACGGCGCGCGCCGCGACCGGGCCGGCGCATTCGGCGGGCGCCCAGCGGCGGACGATCGCCAGGGCCGAGCGGCGCCCGTACTCGCCGTAATAGCGCCGCAGCAGCGAGACCGCGGCATCGGCCCCCTGCCCGGCCGTGGCGAAGCCGGTATGGCCCTCCTGGTCGCCGCCGATCTCGCCGTCCCAGCGCGCCCGCTTGATGCACCAGTAATTGTTGAGCTTAACGCAGCGCGCCACGAAGGCCGGATCGCCGGGCGCCGCCCAGGCGGTCCAGGCGAGGGAGAGCGGCAGGAGGCCGTCCTTGGTCTCGCTGCGCCAGTTCGACACCGCCCGCGCCTCGGGCCGGTAGACCGGCATCGCGCGCTCGGGCGCCGCGAGGGCGGAGGCGGCGGCGAGCCCGTCCCCGAGGCGCGCGGCGCCATCCCGCACCAGGGCGGCGGCCGCGTCGGTGGCGGGGCCGGCCGCGAGGCTCAAGGAGAGGAAGGCGGTGAGGATCACGGCACTCGTTACGTGTAGCTGAGGCTTAGCTGTCTCAAGCGATTTCCCAAGCGCTCCGTTCCACCGAGGGAAGCACGGGGCCCCCCTCTCCCCGCGGGCGGGGAGAGGGCTACGGACCCTTGTCGGGTCCGTAGCAAGCGGAGGCGTAGCCGGACCGGAGGTGAGGGGGGCCGGAAGAGGCTCGTCCGGAGACACCCCCTCACCCTCGCGGCGAACCTTGCGGTTCGCAGCTTGCCGCGCCCTCTGAACGAGGGCTCGGCCCTCTCCCCGCCCGCGGGGAGAGGAGAAACCTGCGCCTTATTCTTCCAGTACCCCTCCGCGCTGCTGGGGGGAGAGATACGCACGACCTGTTCGGACATTGCTTCCCGGCTCGGATCGGCGAGCGAAGCCCTACTCGTCCTCGCCGTGCCCCAGGGTCTTCGGGGTCACGAACCGCTCGACCGTGCCCTCCCCGGCCTCGACCTTGCCCCACGAATCCACGGACAGGTCGATCACCGCGACCGCCGCCGTCGGGTACTTCTTGGTCAGGGCCCGCCGCGCCTCGCTCGGTTTGCCGAGGAGCCGGGCGAGGTCCTGGAAGCCCGGATTGTGGCCGATCATCAGGGCGGTCGCGACCTCGTCCGGAATGCTGCGCAGCACGTCGAGCAGGCGCGAGACCGGCGCCTCGTAGATCTGCGGCACGGTCTCGTCCGGCACTGCACCGAGCGCCGGTTTGACGAGGGCCCAGGTCTCCTGCGTGCGCCGGGCCGGCGAGACCAGCACCCGGTCGGGGACCAGCCCCTGCTCGGCCAGGTAGGCGGCCATCTTCGGCGCCGCCTCCTGCCCGCGGGGGGCGAGGGGCCGGTCGACGTCGGATGCGCCGTCCGGCCAGTCGGACTTGGCGTGGCGGAGCAGGATCAGGCGGCGCATCGCTCTAGCGTCCCTCGCGGCGGCTCAGGAAGGCGAGCTTTTCGAACAGCCCGACATCCTGCTCGTTCTTCAGCAGCGCCCCGTGCAGCGGCGGGATCAGCTTGCGGGGATCGCGCTCGCGCAGGGTCTCCGGCCCGATCTCCTCGGCCATCAGGAGCTTCAGCCAGTCGAGCAGTTCCGAGGTCGAGGGCTTCTTCTTCAGCCCCGGCGCCTCGCGCACCTCGAAGAAGACCCGCAGGGCCTCCTCGACCAGGCGATGCTGGATGCCCGGATAGTGCACGTCGACGATCGCCTTCAGCGTGTCGGCGTCCGGGAACTTGATGTAGTGGAAGAAGCAGCGGCGCAGGAAGGCGTCCGGCAGCTCCTTCTCGTTGTTCGAGGTGATGATGACGATGGGGCGGCGCGCCGCCCGCACGGTCTCGCCGGTCTCGTAGACGTGGAACTCCATCCGGTCGAGTTCGAGCAGCAGGTCGTTCGGGAACTCGATGTCGGCCTTGTCGATCTCGTCGATCAGGAGCACCGGCCGCTCGGGGGCGGTGAAGGCGTCCCACAGCTTGCCGCGGCGGATGTAGTTGGCGATGTCGGAGACCCGCGGATCGCCGAGCTGCGAATCGCGCAGGCGCGAGACCGCGTCGTACTCGTAGAGGCCCTGCTGCGCCTTGGTGGTCGACTTGATGTGCCAGGTCAGCAGCGGCGCCCCGAGCCCGCGGGCGATCTCCTCGGCGAGCACGGTCTTGCCGGTGCCCGGCTCGCCCTTGACGAGGAGCGGCCGCTCCAGGGTGATGGCGGCGTTGACCGCGACGGTGAGGTCGCCGGTGGCGACGTAGCTCTCGGTTCCGGAAAAGCGCATCGGGCTCGCGTCAGTCCTGTCCTTCGGGAATTTCCTCGAACCTATGCGGCGAAGGCCGCGCTGGCGAGCCCCGCCGGCCTCACAGCTTCGACGGATCGAACCACACGCAGCTGCGGGCGATCACCGTGAAGTTGATCTCCGAGCGGGCCGGCTGCGGCAGCAGCTCGCCGTCGATCGCCACGGTGGTCTGGTTCGAGGTGGCGCCGTCGCCGAAGCTCTGGGGACGGGTCACGTAGCAGTACTGCTTCTCGGGCTTCTGCTCGTCGCCCTTGAAGTTCCAGCCGGTGACGATCGAGCCGTCGAGATAGGGCACGGTCTTAAACACCGTGAAGCTCGTGCGCACCGCGGCGGCGGCGGAAGCCGGCGCCTCGGTCTTGCCCTGGTTGCCGGTGAGCGAGGACACGTCCGGGCGCCCCTTCGCCACCGGCGCCGGTGCCGGCACCCCGCCCTCGATCTTGAGGGTGGTGTCGGTGAGCTTCACCTCGCCGCTCGTCTTGAGCGTCGTGGTCTCGAGCGCCTGGGTGAGGGCCTTCGCGAGCTTGTCGGAGGCGTTGCCGACCTCGTTCATCGTCGCGTAGCCGTAGAAGGCGGCCCCCAGCCCGGCCCCGGCGAGGCCGACGAAGACGCCGAGGCCGATCGCCCGGAAGAGGAAGGCGCGGGCATTGGAGATCCGGGCCTCGGCCCGCAGACGCCCGTTGACGTGCTGGGCGAGGGCGACGTTCTCCGGCGTGCCCGGTGCGAGGTAGCTCACGGTCTCGGCCTCTCGATGCGGTCGTCGTCGCGCGCCGGCGGCGCCGGGGGCGTGCCGGCCTGCGGCACGGTCGGCGAGCGGCGCTGGTCGAGGGGGATCGCCGCGCCGGAGGCCACCGCGGCCTCGCGCATCGCCCGCTGCGCGTCCTGGATCTGGGTCGCGCTCTCGGCCATCTGGTTGAGGAGGAGCGGCACGCCCTCCGCGTGCATCATCGCGTCGAGGTCGTCCTCGTCGCGATAGGTCTTGCGCACCTGCACGGCGCAGAGCGCCAAGAGCGTCGAGGCGAAGGCGGCGCAGAGCGCCGGCGCGAAGACGAAGATCCGCAGGAAGGCGTGGACCTGCTGGTCCGTCACGTCGACGGGATCGGCGCCGTAGACCATCGCGGTGAAGGAGTGCAGCTGCGAGCGCCGCACAGCGTCGCGGTAGGCGCCTTCGGCTTCCGTCACCCGGCGGTCGGCGGCGGCGCGGTCGAGCTGCGCCCGGGCGGCGCGGGCTTCCGTCAGGTTCTTCGCCACCACCGCCCGCTCGTCGCCGGCGGATTTCAGGCTGCCCGCGATGGTGGCGGTGCGCGGATCGGTGACGCAGCGCAGGTAATTGTAGCGCTTGCCGCGGCTGTTGGTGCCGGACAGGCGCTCGCAGCGCTGGCCCGGCAGGCCGGCGAGCTGCGACGAGGCCTCGGTCGTGCGCTTCTCGAGCGCCGCGGCCTCCGCCGTGTACTGCGCCACCCGGGCATCGGCCTGGGCGATGCGGTTATCGATCGTGCCGCGGTCGGCCTCGGCCTCCTTCAGGACGGTGCGGGCCTTCGAGGCCTCGGCGAGGCGGGGATGGAACATCATCTCGCCGAGCTGCGACACCGACTTGGTGGTCACGCCCGCCGCCATCACGATGCCGACGATCGCGAGAGACTTGATCAGCCAGTCGCGCTGCACCCGGATCAGGATGCCGAGCGGCACCCGGCACAGCTCGATCGCCGCGTAGACGACCGGCGCCAGCAGCATGAACCAGAAGCTCTGGTCGTGCTTGTCGGCGTAGGTCTCGGCGAAGAACCAGGCCCCGGCCAGCGAGGTGCAGATCACCAGCGCCTCGACCAGGTAGGCGATGGCGACGTAGCCCCAGCGGATGCGGTAACCCTTGCGGATCGCCCGGTCCTGCTTCCAGGCATCGGTCTCGTCGGTCCAGGCGCGCTTCTCGCGCACCACCACCCGATCGGGAGGCTGTCTGCCCATCGCGGCTCCTCGAGGCGGCCCCCCGGGGGCGGCCGCGTACACGGTATTTCAATCCTTCACGCTATGCGGGTTTTGCGCCGAAAATGCGCCCTCTGCGAGCGGGGCTTGCCGCGGCGCAGCGTCCGGGGCGCGCTTTACGCACCGCAAAACGCTGTGAACGGCGTTAGAACCGGCTTGCGGCGCGCTTCGTCGCGCCGAGACCCGACGCCGCTCGCGCGGCGCTGCCAGACCGGAGCGAGGCCCCGCATGTCGGACGACCGCTACCACAAGGACCGGCTCGGCAACCGCCGCCTGAGCCCTGAGACCCTGATGCTCGGCTACGGCTACGATCCCGCCCTCTCGGAGGGGGCGGTGAAGCCGCCGGTCTTCCTGACCTCGACCTTCGTGTTCACCTCCGCCGAGCACGGCAAGGCGTTCTTCGACTACGTCTCGGGACGGCGCGAGCCGCCGGCCGGCGAGGCGGCGGGGCTGGTCTATTCCCGCTTCAACCATCCCAACAGCGAGATCGTCGAGGACCGGCTCGCGGTGTTCGAGGAGGCGGAGGCCGCCCTCCTGTTCTCGTCGGGCATGTCGGCGATCGCCACCGTGATCCTGGCCCATGCCCGGCCCGGCGACGTGGTGCTGCATTCCCAGCCGCTCTACGGCGGCACCGAGACGCTGATCGCCAAGACCCTGGCGGGCTTCACCATCGGGGCGGTCGGCTTCCAGGACGGGACCGACGAGGACAGCGTGACGGCGGCGGCGGATGCCGCGCTCGCCCTGGCGGAGACGTCCGGCGGGCGCGTCAGCGTCGTGATGGTCGAGACGCCGTCGAACCCGCTGAACACCCTCGTCGACCTGGCGCTGGTGCGCCGGGCGGCCGACCGGATCGGCGCCCGCCAGGGCGGGCAGGCGCCGGTTTTGGTCTGCGACAACACCCTGCTCGGCCCCCTCTTCCAGCACCCGTTGCGCTTCGGTGCCGACATTTCCGTCTATTCGCTGACGAAGTATGTCGGCGGCCATTCCGACCTCATCGCCGGGGCGGCCCTCGGCGCGGCGGCGCGGATGAAGCCGGTGCGGCTCTTGCGCTCGGCGATCGGCACCCAGCTCGATCCGCATTCGTGCTGGATGCTCGGGCGCTCGCTCGAGACCCTGACGCTCCGGATGGAGAAGGCCAACCGCAACGGCGAGCTCATCGCCGACCTGCTGCGCTCCCACCCGAAGGTGACGCGGTTGCACCATCTCGGCCATCTCGAACCCGGCTCCGGTGCGGCCCGGGTCTACGCCGCGCAGTGCGCCGCCCCGGGCTCGACCTTCTCGTTCGACGTCGCGGGCGGGGAGCCGGAGGCGTTCCGGGTGCTCAACGCGCTCCAGCTGTTCAAGCTCGCGGTGAGCTTAGGCGGGACCGAATCGCTCGCCAGCCATCCGGCCTCGACCACCCATTCGGGGGTGCCCAAGGCGGTGCGCGACCGGCTCGGCATCACCGACGCGACGATCCGGGTCTCGATCGGCATCGAGCATCCGGAGGATCTGGCGGCGGACATGGAGGCGGCGCTGGCGACGCTGGGATAACGCGAGGCCGCTTTCCAGGCCGGCGGTCTCGGTCGGGACGTTTCGACGGGCCGTCGATCCGTCGTGACTCCCCACCCTTTCCGGGCCCGGAACGGGCGGAGAGTCACGACGGATGTTCCCCGGGCACGGAGCTCAGCCGATGACCCACCCCGTGGGCGGCGTGACCGCAACGGACCGACGTGAAAACGCCGGCCCGGCCGCCCTTTTGGCTTGCCCCGCCGGCCCCCCTCCGCAAGATGGCCGCGATTCCCCGGCCGCCTCCCGCGCGGGCCGGGACCTTCGCCCGTCCGACAGCCCGAGAGGCTCCGCCGCTCCCGATGACCGAGCACGCCGCGTCCGGCTCCTACAAGGAAGTCATCCTGTTCCTGGTCACCGCCGGGATCGTGGTGCCGTTGTTCCATCGCCTGCGCGTCAGCCCGGTCCTCGGCTTCATCGGCGCCGGCGCCCTCCTCGGGCCGTCGGGACTGGGGCGGCTCACCGAGACCGTGCCGTGGCTCGGCGCGGTGACGATCTCGAACCGCACCGAGATCGCGCATCTCGCCGAGCTCGGCGTGGTGTTCCTGATGTTCATGATCGGGGTCGAGCTGTCCTGGGAGCGCCTGCGCATCCTGCGCCGCCTCGTCTTCGGCCTCGGTTCGCTCCAGGTGGTGGTGTCGAGCCTGCTCGTCGGCGCGGTACTGATGGCGCTCGAGGTGGCGCCCCTCGCGGCGATCCTGGTCGGGCTGGCGCTCGCTCTCTCCTCCACCGCCATCGTGCTGCCGGTCCTGGCCGAGCAGAAGCGGCTCAACACGCCGGCCGGGCGGGCGAGCTTCGCGGTGCTGCTGTTCCAGGACCTCGCCGTCGCTCCCGTCCTGTTCGCCATCGCGGTGCTCGGCCGCAAGGACAGCGACGCGGTGACCGGCCTCGCCCTCGCGCTCGGTCAGGCCGCCGTGGCGCTGGCGCTGCTGGTGGGCGCCGGGCGCCTGGGCCTGCGGCCTTTGTTCCAACTCGTCGCCCGCACCCGCAGCCCCGAACTCTTCATGGCGGCCTGCCTCCTCGTCATCGCGGCGACGTCCCTCGTCGCGGCCGCGAGCGGCCTGTCGATGACGCTCGGCGCCTTCGTCGCCGGGCTGCTCTTGGCCGAGACCGAGTACCGCCGGGCGATCGAGGCGACGATCGACCCGTTCAAGGGCCTGCTGCTCGGCGTGTTCTTCGTCTCGGTCGGCATGGGGATCGACCCGGCGGTGCTGATGAAGACGCCGCTCACCATCCTCGGCCTCGCCCTCGGCCTCCTCGTCCTCAAGGGCGGGGTGATCTTAGGCATCGGGACGATGCTGCGGCTGCCGCGTGCGGTGGCGCTCGAATCGGCCCTGCTGCTCGGGCCCGGCGGCGAGTTCGCCTTCGTGCTCGTCGGCAGTGCGCTGGCCGCCGGCCTCGTCCCCGACGATCTCGGCCAGGCGGCGCTCGTCGTCACCACCGCCACGATGGTGATGATCCCCGGCCTCGCGGCGCTCGCCCGCCGCCTCGGCCGGCGGATCGACCGGACCGCGCTGGGCCGTGCCCGGGCCGAGCCGCCGCCGGCGGAGCGCCAGCCCGGCCGGGTGATCGTCGCGGGCTACGGCCGGGTCGGCCGCCTCGTCGCCGAGATGCTGGCCCGCCACAAGGTGCCCTACATCGCCCTCGACATGGACGCCGCCCGCGTCGCCGACCAGCGCCGCCTCGGCAACCCGGTCTATTTCGGCGATTCGGCGAACCCGGATTTGCTGCGCCGCTGCGGCATCGACACCGCCCGCGCTCTCGTCGTCACCCTCGACCAGCCCCGCGCCGTCGAGGCGGTGGTGGCGGCCGCCCGCGCCGAGCGGCCGGACCTCACCATCGTGGCGCGCGCACGCGACGCCCGCCACGCCACCGCCCTCTACGAGATGGGCGTGGACGATGCCGTGCCGGAGACGATCGAGGCCTCGCTCCAGCTCTCGGAGGCGGTGCTGGTCGATGTCGGCGTGCCGATGGGGCTGGTCATCGCCTCGATCCACGAGCGCCGCGACGAGTTCCGGGCGCTCCTGCGCCGCAAGGAGGCCCCACCGGCCGCGCCGTTCCAGGCCCGCCGCACCGTGGGGAAGGCACCGTGAGCGGACAACGATGATGAGCGGGCTTGGCCCCCAGCAGGAGGCGGCGCTCAAGGCGGTGTCGGACTGGCTGAAGCGCGGCAGCCCGCAGGTCTTCCGCCTGTTCGGCTTCGCCGGCACCGGCAAGACGACCCTCGCCCGGCGCCTCGCCGAGGACGTCGAGGGCGGGGTGCTGTTCTGCGCCTATACGGGCAAGGCGGCCTCCGTCATGCGCGCCCGCGGCTGCCCGGACGCGTCGACCATCCACAGCCTGATCTACCGCACCCGCGAGGATACCGAGGGCGGGCCCGCCTTCACGCTCAACCGCACCGGTCCGGTGAGCAAGGCGGCCCTCGTCGTCATCGACGAGTGCTCGATGGTCGACGGCGACCTCGGCAACGACCTCCTGTCCTTCGGTACGCCGGTGCTGGTGCTGGGCGATCCGGCCCAGCTGCCGCCGGTGAAGGGCGGCGGCTTCTTCACCGAGGCCGAGCCCGACGTGATGCTGACGGAGGTCCACCGCCAGGCCGCCGACAACCCGATCGTGCGCCTCGCCATGACGGTCCGCGAGGGCGGGCGGCTGGATATCGGCGATTACGGCGAGAGCCGGGTGATCCCGCGCCGCGCGATCGACCCCGCCACCGTGCTGGCCGCCGACCAAGTGCTGGTCGGGATGAACCGCACGCGGCGGCTCTATAACGGCCGCATCCGCGAGCTGATCGGCCACGCCGACCCGATGCCGGCGGTGGGCGAGAAGCTGGTCTGCCTGCGCAACGACCGCACCAAGGGCCTGCTCAACGGCTCGACCTGGACCGTCCAGGCCCTGCGCGCCGCCCCCCGCCCCGACCTCGTGCGCCTCGACGTGGTGCCGGAGGACGATCCGGCCGTGCGGCGCAAGCCCCAGGACATCAAGGTGCTGCGCTCGATCATCGCCGGCAGCGAGGAAGAGGTGCCGGCGATCCTACGGCGCGAGACGGAAGAGTTCACCTACGGCTACGCGCTCACCGTCCACAAGGCGCAGGGGTCGCAATGGGACCGTGTGGTGCTGTTCGACGAATCCTACGCGTTCCGCGAGCACCGGGCGCGCTGGCTCTACACTGCGCTGACCCGGGCGGCGGAGGTGATCACGGTGGTGGTGTAGAGGTAGCGTCGTTCCGGCATCTCGCTGAAGTCGGGAGGTGGGCGTATGATGGACGTTGTGGGACGTTTCGTACGGATTCCGTTTGGGAATCGTAATTCTGACTGGCGAGGTTTCTGATGGCTGCTGTAGAGTCCATCACGGTCGATCTCCCCTCTGACATCGCTGAATCCGTGCATCAGGCCGTCGAGGCGGGCGAGTACGCTTCGACGAGCGAGGCAATTGGCGATGCGGTGCGCTTGTGGAAACAGCATCGGAACGTCCACAACGATACGCATGGCTATTCGATCGAGGAGTTGCGCGAACTGGTCCGCGAAGGTCTGGAGAGCGGGCCGAGTCAGTGGGACAGCATGGCCGAGATCAAGGCCGAGGCACGCCGGCGCTGGGAGGCGTCGGCCCCGAAGGCCGATCGGTGAGGACGGTCCGGCGTACCCGCAGGGCCGCTGAAGATCTGATCGACATCTGGTCGATGATCGCGCGAGATGATCCGAGTGCTGCCGATCGTGTGCTCGACGCGATCGAGCAACGTTGGCAGCAGCTCAAACACTATCCTTATTCGGGGGTCTCGCGCGAGGAGATCGCTCCCAACCTCCGGCATCTTGTAATCAGACAGTATCTGATCCTCTATCGTGTCGGAGCGGAGACGATCGAGATCGTCCGCGTACTCCACGGTCGGCGCAAGCTCGATCGGTCGATGATTGAGGGTTAGATTCATTTTGGTCTCGCACGCCTGTGTCTGACGGCATCCGCCACGGAAGCCAGCACGGATGGTTCGACGCGCCGATCTCAGGCCGACCGGTCTCACGCCGCGGACGCGAGCATGGCGCCGACCGCCTCCGAGGGTGACGAGGTTGCGCTATCGATGACGAGGCGCGGCCGATCCCACGGCTCGTAACCAATGCCCAGGATCGCCTCCCACGACGGCAGGACGAGACTGGGAATGTCCGACCCCCGCCCCTCGACGCGACGGCGATGCTCCTCGCGGTCCGGGCACACGACCTCGACCTCGATCAGCCGCACCGCGACACGGGCCGCAACCGCCCGCCAGCCCTCACGGCTGGCGGCGACCGGGTTGACGCAATCGGCCACGACGATCCGCCCATCGTTCAGGTTCGCACCCGCCAGGGCCTGCGCCACCGCGTAGCCGGACGCGCCCACGGCGTCCGCCGGCACGCCCGAAGCCCGGATCGCCTGCTCGATGACGTCGACGCGCAGATGAGTCGCCGCGAGGGCACGGGCAACGCCTCGGGAGATCGTCGTCTTGCCGGTTCCGGGCAGGCCGCCGAACACGATCAGCATACCGTCATTCACTCGCAGCCCGCCGTTGCTCGATCTCCCGCGTCTTCCGGTCGTAGACGTCCGACGCCACCTTGAGGGCGAGTAGGCCGCCGACGATCAGAGCGGCACTCACGCCGAGGATCTGCCATGCGTAGGTAACGGACATCGATGTCAATCCTCAGCTCGGAGGAAGCGAAGGGCCGCCTGACCGGCGAGGTGGAAGCTTACGCCCGCGATGAGGAGAAGTCCTCCGCCATTGGCAAACACGTCGTAGCGGCCCTGCGTGATCGGGATCACGAAGGCCGCCCCGAACACCGCGATGGCCAGTGAGTTGAACAGCGAGGCGAGCAGCTTGGCTCCCTCGTTGAACCGTTTCGCACGATGTTTATGGTCGCCCTTCGGCATCGGGTGTCCGGCGGGGAGCGCGAAGGCGGTGACTCGCTTCGCGCCCGCATATGACCCGACGTCATGATGATGGTCCAGTGCGACGGGCGCAGCCCCCGCTGGACGAACGCGCCGCGAGCCCCCACCTACGCCGCAGCACGACAGCCTGCCCGGAGAGACATCCTTGGCCAACGACGACGCGGGGGGCGCCCCCCGCATGCATGCGACGACGATCCTGATGGTGCGCAAGGGCGGCCGGGTGGTGATCGGGGGCGACGGGCAGGTCAGCCTCGGCCAGACCATCGTCAAGGGCAATGCCCGCAAGGTCCGGCGGCTGGCCAAGGGGTCGGTGATCGGGGGCTTCGCCGGCGCCACCGCCGACGCCTTCACGCTGTTCGAGCGGCTGGAGGCCAAGCTCGAGCAGTATCCCGGCCAGCTCACCCGCGCCTGCGTCGAGCTGACCAAGGACTGGCGCACCGACCGCTACCTGCGCCGCCTCGAGGCGATGATGCTGGTTGCCGACAAGGACGTGAGCCTGCTGCTGTCGGGCGCCGGCGACGTGCTGGAGCCCGAGGGCGGCGTGATGGCGATCGGCTCGGGCGGCAACTACGCGCTCGCCGCCGCCCGCGCGCTTGAGGAGCAGGAGCTCGACGCCGAGGCGATCGTGCGCCGCGCCATGCGGATCGCCGCCGAGATCTGCGTCTACACCAACGGCAGCCTGGTGATCGAGAGCCTGGACGCGGCCTGACCGCCTGCCTCGCTCAACCCCGGCCGCGAGACCCCGCGTCGAATTCGAAGAAATCCCTCATGACCACCTTTTCCCCCCGCGAAATCGTCTCCGAGCTCGACCGCTACATCGTCGGCCAGGGCGATGCGAAGCGCGCGGTCGCGATCGCTTTGCGCAACCGCTGGCGCCGCCAGCAGCTCCAGGGCCCGCTCCGCGAGGAGGTGGCGCCGAAGAACATCCTGATGATCGGCCCGACCGGCTGCGGCAAGACCGAGATCTCGCGCCGCCTGGCGCGGCTCGCCGGGGCGCCGTTCCTGAAGGTCGAGGCGACGAAGTTCACGGAAGTCGGCTATGTCGGGCGCGACGTCGAGCAGATCGTGCGCGACCTCGTCGAGATCGGCATCGGCCTGAAGCGCGACGAGAAGCGCCGCGGCGTCCAGGCGAAGGCGGAGGCCGCCGCCGAGAACCGCGTGCTCGACGCCCTCGTCGGCCCGACCGCGAGCCAGGCCACCCGGGACGCCTTCCGCAAGCGCCTGCGCGCCGGCGAGCTCGACGACAAGGAGGTCGAGCTCGAATTGGCGGCGGGCGCGCCGCAGGGGATGCCGATGTTCGAGATCCCCGGCATGCCCGGCGCCGCCATGGGGGCGATCAACCTCGGCGACATGCTCGGCAAGGCGCTCGGCAACCAGAAGGGCAAGCCGCGGCGGATGACCGTGCGCGACGCCTACGCGCCGCTGATCAGCGAGGAATCCGATAAGCTCCTCGACCAGGACAGCGTGGTGCAGGAGGCCCTGCGCGACGTGCAGGACAACGGCATCGTCTTCCTCGACGAGATCGACAAGATTTGCGCCCGGGAAGGGCGCTCCGGCGCAGACGTCTCGCGCGAGGGCGTGCAGCGCGACCTGCTGCCCCTGATCGAGGGCACCACCGTCGCGACCAAGCACGGTCCGGTGAAGACCGACCACATCCTGTTCATCGCCAGCGGCGCCTTCCACGTCTCGAAGCCCTCCGACCTCCTGCCGGAGCTGCAGGGGCGCCTGCCGATCCGGGTCGAACTGAGCCCGCTCACCGTCGACGATTTCCGCCGCATCCTGACCGAGACCGAGGCGAGCCTGACCAAGCAGGCGGTGGCGCTGATGGCGACGGAGGGCGTCACGATCGACTTCACCGCCGACGCGATCGATGCGCTGGCCAAGGTCGCCGTCGACGTGAATTCGTCCGTCGAGAATATCGGCGCGCGCCGGCTCCAGACGGTGCTCGAGCGGGTGCTCGACGACGTGTCCTTCACCGCGCCCGACCGCTCCGGCGAGACGGTGACGATCGATGCGGGTTACGTCCGCGACCGGGTCGAGAGCCTGGCGCAGAACGCGGATCTGAGCCGGTTCATCCTCTGACGATGGGCCGGTAGGAACGCACGACGTTCCCAACACACAGGGTCATCCCGGGGCTCGCCGAAGGCGAGAGCCCGGGATCCGGACACTCAGGTGTTGGAGAATGAAGCGGGATGCTGCCCGCTCTGTCCTGAACGATCCGAGGCTCTGGATTCCGGGCTCCGCTGCGCGGCCCCGGAATGACCCTGCGGGTCCGGAAGCGATCGGTGATCTCCGGGCAGCTGCTCGGATATTGGCTCTCACCCTTCCCACACCTGCCCCGGCCTGAGCGCCAGGAACCGGTCCGCCGGCACCTCCGCCTCCGCGAGCGCCCGCCCCAGGGCCTCCGCCGGCTCGCCCGCGCCCTCGTTGGTGAGCCGGAACGTGCCCCAATGGTGGCCGAGGGCCTGCTCGGCGCCGACCTCGCGAAAGATTCGCACCGCCTCCTCCGGGTTCACGTGCTGGGCCTGCATGAACCAGCGCGGCTCGTAGGCGCCGATCGGCAGGGTGGCGAGGCGCGGCGCGCCGAAACGCTCGCGCACCGGGCGGAAGATCGCGCCGTCGCCGTAGCCGGTATCGCCGACGTGGTAGAGCACGCCCGCGGGCGTGGTGAGCACGAACGCGCACCACAAAGCCATGCGCCGGTCGTTCACCCCCCTCGCCGACCAGTGGTAGGCCGGCACGAGGTGCACGACGAGGCCGCCGCCGAGATCGACCGAGCCGCCCCAGTCCCGGGTCTCGACCGGAATCGTGGCGTCGTAGGTGCGGATGATCGCGTCGTTGCCGAGCGGCGCCACGAAGGTCGGCGCATGCTCGGCCCAGAGGCGGGCGAGGACCGGCCCGTCGAGATGGTCGTAGTGGTTGTGGGTGATCAGCACCGCGTCGATCGGCGGCAAGGCCGAGAAGGCGATGCCCGGCGGGTTGGCGCGCTTCGGGCCGGCGAAGCCCACCGGGCTGGCGCGGCGGGCATAGACCGGGTCGACCAGGATGTTGCGGCCCGCGACCTGCACCAGCAGGCTGGCATGTCCGATGTGGACCACCCGCAGGCCCTCGACCCGCTCGGGCGGCGTGTCCTGCGGGAACGGGCTCGGGACCCGCGCCGGCCAGGCCTCGCGGCCGCCGCCGAGCTGCCAGCGCGCCAGCTCGCCCGCGGCCTTGTCCGTCGGCTGCCCCGGCGAGAAGAACCGCACGCCGTCGAAATGATCGCTGACCGGACCCCGGTAATAAGGGTTGCGGCTGCGCCGGTGGGCGGCGTAGCCGACCCCGCCGAGCGTCATCACCGTCATGGCGCTGGCGAGCTTGAGGAAGCCACGATTCTTCATGCGGGGGACATGATCGGCGGAAGGCCGAGGTCAAGGTGCGCTGCCGCGGACCCTTCGCCGCGCCTTGGACGGATTGCGTCAGGCCGAGGGATCGCTACATTCGGATCATCGGCAACAACAGGAAGGAGGTGATCCAGTGTCTCATTGTCATCAGCCGCGGTCGTCTGCGCGCCGGACCTGGATCGTCGCCTCCGGCTTCACGGCCTGAGCGTACGACGAACAGTCCAGGATCGGTGAGATCCTGACAGATCGATCAGTCGGACCGCGGTTCGGCAATGGAAGGGCTGCCCTGGCGACGGGGCGGCCCTTCGTCCGTTCCGGAACGTGGCGACCCTGCCCGCGGCATCCGCTCAGAGTTCGCGATCGAGCACCATCGCCTCGGCCACCTTCAGCTGGCGGCGCAGGGAGGCGTTCTCGGCTTCCAGTTCGCGGATGCGGGTGAGCAGCATTGCCGGGGTCGCGTCCTGCACGCTCGCCGCAGACGGGCGGGCCGCCTCCTCCGCGAAGGTCACGCCGATGCTGTCGGCCTTGCGCCAGCGGAGCGTCGCCCTGTGGGTGCGGTCCTTGGCCGGGATGATGAGGTCGAAGCCGTCCGGCAGCGTCGCGGTCTGGCTGAGCATCAGCCGGGCGCCCGAGGCGGAGAGATCCCGGATCAGGCAATCCATGGTGGAATTGCCGTTGTTGAAGACGATGCGCCCCTTCAGGAACGTCCGCAGGCGGGTCTCCCTGCGCAACTCGGACATGTCGGACATGGCGGGCAGCCCCGTTCGGCCTCACGGGTTTCGGATGCCGCAATCATGCCGCCACGACCTTAAGGAATGCTCGCCGGGATCTCGGAGTCAGGCGGGGGTCGTGCAGAAAACGGGACGTTCCGCCACGTCGCGCCCTCAGCCCTGCGCCGCGGACATGTTCTGGAACAGGTAGAAGCCGTTGAAGCGCACCGCGGTCGCGGCCGCCGCGCCGTCGAAGCCGCTGGGCTGGGGCGTGCTGCCGTCGAGCTTGCCGCCGAAGGCCCAGCGCGCCTCGGTGACGAAGGCGGGCACGGCGTAATCCTCCGGCACCGCGCAGACTAGGCCGTCGAGACCCTTCAGGCAGAACAGGTTGTAGCTTCGCATCGGATCGCCTCCGCTCGCAGGTGCTGCCATGGCGTCCATTCGCTAACGACCGATTGGGCCGAGACTATGTCAGGCCGGGTCGCCGCGCGCCACCGCAATCTCGGCCATGACGCTGCGTCCTGACGTGCAAAGGCCGCCTGCATCACGAAATCGTGCGAGACGGGAACCGTGGAACGACACGCGACAAGAGGCCGATACCGGCGGGAGACGCGATGTTGCGCTCCATCATCACGCCGGTGACTGAGAAACATTCCAATTGTGCAGGATCTGATCGGTCGTGGCCACTTCGAGCTGCTGGCCGAAGCGTTGCCGGTAGAGCGTCATCATCGCGTCGTGGGTCTCGTCCGAGGAGGAGCAGACCGCGTCCGTGGCGAGCACGATGCGGTAGCCGCGGTCGACCGCGCCGAGCACGGTGGCGAGCACGCAGACATCGGTCTCGCCGCCGGTGATCACCAGGGTCTCGGCCCGTCGCTGCCGCAGGGCGGTCTCCAGGCCGGGCTCCATCCAGGGCGAGTACACGGTCTTGTCGACGGTCTCGGCCGGCGGCGTCAGCGCGGCGAGATCCGGCACCAGTTCGACCATGTCCGGCCCGAGCCGCTCCACCGTCATCTCGGCCCAGCGCTCCCAGTAGCGCTTCCAGCACCCCCGCCCCTCCCCGGGGCGTCGCGCCGGGACGAAGCGGGTGAACACCGTGCGCTCGGGCACGGCGGCCGCGAGGTGTCGGACCCGCGGCAGCACCCGGCCCATCCAGGGCGTGTGCCAGGCCGTCTCGCGGGCGAACAGGTTCTGCATGTCGACGCAGACATGCACCGCCCGCTCGTCGAGCGGGCCGTTCGGCAGGGCGTCGGTATCGGAGGGCGTGGCGGCCATCGGGCGGGCTCCCGTGCGAGGGGCTCGTCCCGGCCCCGGGGCCCGACCAACGCTCATACTCCATAGGGGTTTCTGGGGTCAGCCCTGCGGGACGTTTCGCTCCAATTCGTCGAGCCAGACGCGGGCGTTGCCGTCGGAGGGCGCGCGCCAGTCGCCCCGGGGCGAGAGGGCGCCGCCCGCCGCCACCTTCGGGCCGTTCGGCAGGGCCGAGCGCTTGAACTGGCTGAAGCCGAAGAAGCGGCGCAGGAACACCGCGAGCCAGGCCCGGATCTCCGGCAGGGCGTAGGCGCCCCGTTTCGCCTCCGGGAAGCCGGGCGGCCAGGGTCCGCGGACGGCATCCTCCCAGGCCATCAGCGACAGGAAGGCGATCTTCGACGGCCGGTAGCCGTAGCGCAGCGTGTAGAACAGGTTGAAGTCCTGCAGCGCGTAAGGGCCGATCTTCGATTCGGTGCTCTGGATCGTCTCGCCCTCCCGGGCCGGCACCAGTTCGGGCGAGATCTCGGTCTCCAGGATCGCCTCCAGGGTGCGGCCGACCTCCGGGCTGAACTGGCCGGACGCGATCACCCAGCGGATCAGGTGCTGGATCAGGGTCTTGGGCACCCCGGCATTGACCGCGTAGTGGGACATCTGGTCCCCGACGCCGTAGGTGCACCAGCCGAGCGCCAGCTCCGACAAATCGCCGGTGCCGATGACGATCGCGTCGTGCTGGTTGGCGAGACGGAACAGGTAGTCGGTGCGAAGCCCCGCCTGCACGTTCTCGAAGGTGACGTCGTAGACCTCCTCGCCGCGCCCGAACGGGTGGCCCATGTCGTGGAGCATCTGCCGGGCGGCCGGGCGGATGTCGAGCTCGGCCGCGCGGGTGCCGAGCGAGGCCATCAGCCGGTGGGCGTTGGTCTTGGTCTCGTCCGAGGTGGCGAAGCCCGGCATGGTGTAGGTCAGGATGTCCGAGCGCGGCAGGCCGAGCTGGTCGAAGGCGCGGGCCGCCACGATCAGCGCGTGGGTCGAGTCGAGCCCGCCCGAGATGCCGATCACGACGCGGCGGGTGCCGATCGCCTGCAGGCGCTGGGCGAGGCCGGCGACCTGGATGTTGTAGCCCTCGTAGCAATCCTGGGCGAGGCGCGCGGGATCGGCCGGCACGAAGGGGAAGCGCTCGACCGTGCGGTGGAAGCCGAGATCGGCGTCGGGCGGCGCCACCCGGAACGGGATCCGGCGGTAGGCCGGCGCGCCGGGCGTGAGCGCGGTCCGGTTGTCGTCGAAGCTGCCCATCTGGGCCCGCTCCTGGCGCAGGCGCTCGAGGTCGATGTCGGCCAGCGTCACCTGCGGCTCGGCGGGGAAGCGCGCGCCCTCCGCGATCACTTCGCCGTCCTCGTAGATCGCGGTCTGGCCGTCCCAGGCGAGGTCGGTGGTCGATTCGCCGGGGCCCGCCGCGGCGTAGACGTAGGCGGAGAGACACCGGGCCGAGGCCGAGCGGCAGAGCAGCGTCCGGCTCTCCGCCCGCCCGATGGTGATCGGGCTGCCCGAGAGGTTGGCGAGCACCGTGGCGCCTGCGAGCGCGGCGAGTGCCGAGGGCGGCACCGGGATCCACATGTCCTCGCAGACCTCGACCCCGAGGACGAGGCCGGGCAGGTCCTCGGCCGGAAACAGCAGGTCGGTGCCGAACGGCGCCTCGCCGTCGCCGATCCGGATCGTCTCGCCCGTCACCCCGGCGCCGGGGGCGAAGTGGCGCTTCTCGTAGAACTCGCGGTAGTTCGGCAGGTAGCTCTTCGGCACCACGCCGAGCAGCCGGCCGCGATGGATCACCGCGGCGGTGTTGTAGATCCGGTTGCGGTGGCGCAACGGCGCGCCGATCACCAGGACCGGCATCAGCCCGCGGCTCGCCTCGACGAGGGTGATCAGCGCCGCCTCGACCCGCTCGAGCAGCGTCTCCTGCAGCAGCAGGTCTTCCAGCGCGTAGCCCGACAGGCAGAGTTCGGGAAACACCGCCACCGCGACGCCGTCGCGGTCGCACCGTTCGGCCAGGAGCCGGATCTCGGCCGCGTTGGCGTCCGGATCGGCGATGTGGCTGCGGCCGACGCAGGCCGCGACGCGGGCGAAACCGTGCCGGTAGAGGGATCGAAACGTCACGCTGGCAGCCTCGTCTCGCCGGAAATGCTCCTCGTCCTTAACGCGCCCACGCGCTGCCCGGTACCGGCTCCCGTGCCTAATCGGGCGTTAACGATGCCGTGCCTAACTGGGGCCACGTACGCGGCCGCGGGCCGCCCACACATCAATTCGGCATCATGAGACAATCGGGACGGCCACCCTTCTCCGACTCCTCGCCGCGTGGACCCCAGCGGGTGCGCGACCATCTCCGCACGCCCGAGCGCCGGGAGCGCCCCCTCGGCGTCCTCGCCCAGACGGTGATGAATCTGCGGGCACTCCTCGCTCGCCGCTTCGCGCCGCCCGCGCCCCCGCCCGCCCAGCGGGACTACACCTTGAGCCGGCGCGCCACCCCGAGCTGGATGGCCGACGCCCTGGTGCGCCCCAACGCAGCCGAGCCCGGCGGCGCGCGGTCGGCCCCGCCCGAACCGTGGACCCAGAGCCCGTTCGCTCAGGCCTCCGGCCCCGTGCGGACGGCCCCGTCCCAGGCTGCTTACCAAGACGCGTACCAAGACGCTCACCAGGCCGCTCCCCTCGCCGCCCCGGCGGGGAACTGGGCGCCGGATCCGGCACTTGGGCCGGCGCCGATGCCCGACCCGCTCCCCTCGTCCCGGGCCGCCCCGCCCGCCGCCCGCGGCAGCGCGCAGGCGCGCGACGTGGGCGACCTGGCCGACGCGACGCAGGCCCGGCCTCGGGATCTTCACTCGCGGAACCCCGACCCGCAGGATCCCGCGTACCGGCATCCCCTCTATCAGGGCTTGCCCCCGCAGGCCGCCCGGCCGCCCCTGCCCGAGGCCGTCGTGGCGCAGCCGGCCGGGGCGCTCCGGTCGCAGGCGGCTGATCCTGATCTCCCGTCAGAACCCGACATCCTCGCACCCCCGGCGGTCATGGTCGCCCCGGAGCTTCCGGCGCCGCGCCGCGCCGCCTCGTCGCATTGGGCGCCGGACCCGGCCCTGGTGCCCGAGGGCGGCTGGACCATGCCGATCCCCCCTGCCGGCCCGGCCCGCGCCGTGCTGACCCGCGCCCGCCGCCGCGACGCAGAGCCCTCCGCCGTGGCCCCGGAGGCGCGGTCCCGGCCGTCGCCGCAGGAGCCTGCGCAAGCCCGTTCGCCCGAGCGTCCGACCGAGACCGGCGTACGCTTCACCCGCACGCCCGACCACGTGCTGCAGGCGCGTCATCGTCGGCGCGAACAGGCCCTGCGGGAGAGGGAAGAGGCCCTGCGTGCCGCCGAGGCCGAGGCCGCTTCCCGCGCCGCCGCCGAACTCGCCGCCGCCGAGGCCGCCCGGGCCGAGGCCGAGGCAGCCCGCATCGAGGCCGAGGCCGCCGCGGCGGCGGCCGCGGTGCCGATCTGGCGCCAGCCCTTCGTGCTGCCCCCGGGCGTCCGCTTCACCCGCACGCCCGACCATCTCCTGCGCCATCCGCAGGAGGATCCCATCCGGGCCGAGGCCGTGCCAGAAGCCGCCGGGGAGTCGGCGTCGGCATCCGGCGAGGCGATGTCCGGGCCCGAGGCCTCCGACGCGGCGGCGCTCCCGGCGGGCGAGCCGGTCGCGACGGTGGAGGCCGTGGCGGCCGTCGTTCCGGAGGATGCTCCGGCATTCGCCGACAGCACACAGCCGGTCGCGCTCGACATCGCCGCGCCCGCTTCCGTCCCGGCGGAAGAGGCGCCGGGCATGGCGGCCGGGGCGGAGGCCTCGGTCGCCGGGCCTACGGTGATCGCGCCCGACTCCACCGCTTCCGAGTCCGCCGTCGCGGTCTCCGCGGCTGCGTCGGCCGAGGCTGCGCCTCCCGCGCCGGATCTGCCGGCTCCGGAGCTGACCGTCGCCGCGGAAGTCCCGGTCGCGCCGACCCAAATCTTCGACGTGCCGAACAGCGCCATCCTGGTGCCGGTCGACGTCTCACATCTGCGCTCCCTGCCCCCGCGCCCGGTCTACACCCTCGACCGTCTGCTCCAGCACGACTGGACCTGCCCGCTGCCGACCGCCGCGGAGCAGGACAACCGGCCCGTTCCGGATCCGGTCGCGGACGAAGCTTCCGCCGAGATACTGCCGGCGGCGGACGCCTCTCCGCCGGCCGAGCCCGTCCTTGCCGAGGTCGTCACCGCCGCGCCCGCGGTGCCGACCGGGATGCCGCCGGCGGATCTGCCGCCGGACGTGCCTCTCGTGGGCTTGCCTCCGGGGGACTTGCCTCCGGTGGACTTGCCTTCCGTGGACCTGCCGTCCGATCCCGTCGCCGGGACGGCCGTCGAGGCGGCGATGGAGATCGTCCCGGTGGTGAGCACGCCCGGGAGCGAGGCGTTCGTCGCCGTGGAGCGGGAGAGCGCGGCCGACCTGCCCGCCACGATCCTGCTGCCGGCGCCCGCCCCGATGCTGGCCCTCACCTACGCGCCGCTTCCGGAGACGGTGTTCCTGCCCGTGCCGGTGGCGTCCGAGCCCCCGGACGCGTCCCTTGCCGTCCCTGTCGCCCCCGAGGCGGTGGTGGAGGCCGCGGCCGAGATCGTGCCGGCCGTCGCCTCCGAGCCCGTGCCCGAGCCTGCTTCGGTCGCGGCACCTTTGGCCTTCACGCCGGTGCCGTGGTCGTTCATCGCCGCGGACGCGCTGCCGGTGACGCAGCCCGAGACGGCGCAGGTCCTGCCGGTCGAGACGCCTGCCTCCGTCCGTGCCGAAGACCGTCCCGCCGCGGAACCGCTCGGCGAGCCCGCGTCGCCCACCCCGCGGGGGGCGCAGCCCTTCGTCTACGTGCCGACCGGCCGCCTCAGCGCGCCGCCCGCCCCGACCCTGCCGGCCCCGCCGCGCCCGCCGCGCATCATCCTGCCGATTGCCACGCAATCGGTGCCGGTTGCGGCGCAACCGGTCCCGGTCGCAGCACCGTCGGAGCCGGGCACCCCTCACATCGCCTCCCCGGTCCCCGAGCCGGAGCCGGTCGCGACGGCGCCGTCCTGGTCGCCGGTCACGGGGGCGATGCCGGCCGCGGAGCCGCACGGCTTCGTCATCGGCACCGCGGGTCTCGATTGCGACCTCGGCCTCGACGCCGACGAGGATGGGGACGACGAGGACGATATCCTGGCGCCCGTCGCCACCATCCCGCTGCGCCAGGCCGCCCGCCTGCTCGAGCTGCCCTACGAGCTGCCCTCGGTCGACCTCCTGGCCGAGCCGCGGGAATCGGACGGCAGCAACCTCGACCCCGAGATGCTGGAGGACAACGCCCTCCAGCTGCAGCAGGTGATCCAGGATTTCGGCGTGCGCGGCGAGATCCTGGCCGTGCGGCCGGGCCCGGTGGTGACGCTCTACGAGATGGAGCCGGCGCCCGGCACCAAGTCGAGCCGCGTCATCTCGCTCGCCGATGACATCGCTCGCTCGATGTCCGCCATCTCCGCCCGCGTCGCCGTCGTGCAAGGCCGCAACGCCATCGGCATCGAGCTGCCGAACCTCACGCGCGAGACGGTGTACTTGCGCGAGCTCCTGACCTCGCCGGTCTTCACCGAGACCAAGCAGAAGCTCGCGCTCTGCTTGGGGAAAAACATCGGCGGCGAGGCGATCATCGCCGACCTCGCCCGCATGCCCCACCTGCTCGTCGCCGGCACCACCGGCTCGGGCAAGTCGGTCGCCATCAACACCATGATCCTGTCGCTGCTCTACCGGCTGAAGCCGGAGGAGTGCCGCCTGATCATGGTCGATCCCAAGATGCTGGAACTCTCGGTCTACGACGGCATCCCGCACCTGCTCTCGCCCGTCGTCACCGACCCGAAGAAGGCGGTCATCGCCCTCAAGTGGGCGGTGCGCGAGATGGAGGAGCGCTACAAGAAGATGGCGCGCTTAGGGGTCCGCAACATCGACGGGTTCAACGCCCGGGTGGCGGAGGCCCGCGCGCGGGGCGAGGTGATCACCCGCACGGTCCAGACCGGCTTCGACCGCGAGACCGGCGAGGCGGTCTACGAGGACGAGGTGATGGACCTCACCGCCCTGCCCTACATCGTGATCGTGGTCGACGAGATGGCCGACCTGATGATGGTGGCGGGCAAGGACATCGAGGGGGCGATCCAGCGCCTCGCCCAGATGGCGCGGGCCGCCGGCCTGCACCTGATCATGGCGACGCAGCGTCCGTCGGTGGACGTGATCACCGGGACGATCAAGGCGAACTTCCCGACCCGGATCTCGTTCCAGGTGACCTCGAAGATCGATTCGCGCACGATCCTGGGCGAGATGGGCGCCGAGCAGCTGCTGGGCCAGGGCGACATGCTGTTCATGGCGGGCGGCGGGCGGACGACCCGGGTGCACGGGCCGTTCTGCTCGGACGACGAGGTCGAGCAGGTGGTGGCCCACCTCAAGCGCCAGGGCCGGCCCTCCTACCTCGACGCCGTCACGGCGGACGAGGAGGCCGAGGAGGCGGCCGCCGCCGCGCAGGACGCCCCGGTCATGGACCAGGGCAGCTTCGGCGATCCGTCGGCCGACCTCTACGACCAGGCGGTGGCGGTGGTGTTGCGCGACAAGAAGGCCTCGACGAGCTACATCCAGCGGCGGCTGCAGATCGGCTACAACCGGGCGGCCTCGCTGATGGAGCGGATGGAGCGCGAGGGCATCGTCGGCCCGGCCAACCATGCCGGCAAGCGCGAGATCCTGATCGAGCCCGCGCCCCAGCACGGGACCGAGGAGGCGTGAGCCGCCCCGCCGTCGCATATTCGCCACAGGGGCCGGCTCTATGGACGGACCGGCCCCCTGCGGCACGCCAGCATCCCGGGCAGGTGCGGCGTCGGCATGCCGGCGCGGCCCCGTCCCTCCCCGTTCGCCCACACGGAGAACCCTGCCGATGAACGGCCGTCCCCGCTCCGGCCCGCTCCGCGCGGTGTCCCTTGGCGCCGCTCTCTCGGTCGCCGCCCTCGTGAGCGCGGCGCCCGCCCAGGCGCAGGTGTCGTCGTTCCTCGACGGCCTGTTCGGCCGCAAGGACCCGGCGCCCGAGGCCGCGCAGCCGGACATGGCCCCCGCCGCCCCGGGCCAGGCGCCGGCGGCCGGCCAGGTTCCCGGCCCCTCGGCCAAGGCGCCCCTGCCGCCGCGCCGGCCGGCCTCCCTCGGCGGCGGGAAGACCACCGCGCCCGAGCCCGTCGAGACCGCCGCGGTCCCCTCCGCCGGCGAGAGCCGGCCGGCCCAGCAGGTCGCCGCCGTCACCACGCCGTCGGCGGTCGATCCCGCCAACCCAGCGGCGGTGATCGAGCGCGCCAACTTCTATTTCAACGGCGTCACGACGCTGACCGGCAACTTCGTCCAGATCGGCGCCGACGGGCGCAAGATCGGCGGCAAGCTCACCCTCGCCAAGCCCGGCCGCCTGCGCTTCGACTACGACCAGCCCTCGAGCCTGGAGGTGATCGCCGACGGCACCTCGGTGGCGGTGCGCGACCGCAAGCTGGCGACGCAGGACCTCTACTTCATCTCGCAGACGCCGCTGAAATTCCTGCTTCGCGACAAGATCGACCTCGCCCGCGACCTCACGGTCACCGACGTGTCGGCCGAGCCCGGCGGCATCCGCATCGTGCTCGACGACCGCTCGACCTTGGGCGGCACCTCGCGCATCGCGCTCTACTTCGACGACTCGATGAAGAGCTTAAGCCAGTGGCGGATCACCGACCCGCAGGGCTACCAGACCACCGTGCTGCTCTCCAACCTCCAGCGCGGCCGCGCCGTCGACGGCATGCTGTTCGTCATCAATTACGGCCGGGCCATCGACAAGGAGCTCGAGGCCAAGATGCAGCAGGCCCGCCCGAACTGATTTTTCGCGAGTACCCGACCGTTGCGCCTCACCGTCAGCACCTGGAACATCAACTCGGTCCGCCTGCGCATCGACCTCGTGCGCCGCTTCCTCGACGAGGCGAAGCCCGACGTGCTCTGCCTCCAGGAGACCAAGTGCCCGGACGACCGCTTTCCCCTCAAGGAGCTGCAGGGCTTCGGCTATCCCCACGTCGTCTTCGCCGGGCAGAAGGGCTATAACGGCGTCGCGATCCTCTCGCGCCTGCCGCTCGTCACCCGCGAGGTGATGAGCTTCTGCGAGCGCCAGGACGCGCGCCACATCTCGGCGGTCCTCGGCCCCGAGGCGGGGGCGGCCGCCGGCATCGCGATCCACGACTTCTACGTCCCGGCCGGCGGCGACGTGCCGGACGCCAAGCTCAACGACAAGTTCGCTCACAAGCTCTCCTTCATGGACGAGCTGCGCGCCTGGGGCGGCCGGCGCCCCTCGGGTCCGGCGATCCTCGTCGGCGACCTCAACGTGGCGCCGCTCGAGCACGACGTGTGGTCGCACAAGCAGCTCCTCGACGTGGTCAGCCACACCCCGATCGAGACTGAGCGCCTGGAGACCCTGCGCGGCGAGGCCGGCTGGATCGACACGATGCGCCACCTGCGTCCGCCGCCGGAGAAGATCTTTACGTGGTGGAGCTACCGCTCCCCCGACTGGGCGGCGGCCGACAAGGGCCGGCGGCTCGACCACATCTGGGTCACGCCGGACCTCGCCGATACCGTGAAGGCGGTGACGGTGGCGCGGCATACCCGGGCCTGGGAGAAGCCGTCGGACCATGTGCCGGTGACGGTGGAGCTGGAGCTGTAGGGCGAGCGGGCGCGGGGCGGTGGCTTCATGATCGTCGTGGATGCGAGCGTGCTGGTGCGCGGGATCCGATCGCGCGATGGAGCTTCGCATCTCGTCGTTCGGGCGATGCTCGCAGGCATGGTCGCCTTCGCAGCCTCGCCGGCGGTGGTGATCGAATACGAGGACGTTCTGAAACGCCCCGGACATCTGGGCGCTGATCCCTGGATCACACCGGCGGAGATCGACGTGATCCTCGACGCTCTCTGCGCGAGAGCCATTCCGGCCTTGCCACGGTTCCGGTTCAGGCCCTTCCTGGCGGATCCGAAGGACGATCTCTACATCGATTGTGCGTTGGCTGCCGGGGCGGATACGATCGTGACGGAAGACCGTCACTTCGGCCATCCGGCCGTGGCTGCATTCGGGCTGTCGGCAATCAGCGCCGCCGCCTTCGTGACGACCAATCCGGAGTTGAGGACGCAGAAGAGGAGCTGAACATGGCATCGGTCGCCCTGCAGATCCCGGAACACGTCATGCAGCAGGTCCAGGCGGTAGCCGAGGAAGAGGGTATCCCTCTGAGCCAGATGCTCCTCGGCCTCATCACCGACGGCGTCGATCAGCAGCGGAAGCTTCGGACGATGCGAGAACGCGCAGCCCGGGCTGACGTCGCTGCTGCCCTCGCAATTCTCGATCGCGCGCCGGACGTGCCGCTCGACCCGGGCGACGAGCTTCCGTGAACCGTAGCGCCGAGGCTGTGATGTCGATACCGTTCCAGAGCGTCCGCGAGCGCTGGCATGCGGACCCCGAATATCGGGCTGCTTACGAGGATGTCTCACCAGTGATGGATCTGGCCTTCGCCATGGCGGAGGCCCGGCAGGCCGCCAAGCTATCTCAGGCGGAACTCGTCCGTCGCATCGGCACCTCGCAGGCCATGGTGGCGCGCTGGGAAACCGGCAAGGCCGCGCCGACCACGACGTCCCTGCGCCGGTTCGCGGAGGCGACGGGGGCCCGCCTCCGGATCGAGTTCGCCTTCGGGCGGAACTGAAGGGGCGAAGCCCCGCCCCTCTGCCTCTTACCGGTCCGCCTTCTCGCCCCGCACCTCCCGGGCGACATACCCCTTCGTCACCGGCACGATCTGCTGGAACACCGCCTCGGCCATCCGCTCTTCCTCCTTGAGCGACAGGCGCAGGGTCTCGATGTCTCGGCTATGCCCCGCCTCCTCGGCCAATGCGATGAGCGAGGTGTAGGCGGCGATCTCGTAGGTCTCGACCGAGTAGTCGGTGTAGAGGTTCTTCAGCACCTCGTCGCCGGTCACGCTGTGCACCAGCGCCGCGACGTTCCCGACCGTCTGGGTGACCACGTCCTTCAGGAGCGAGCGGTCCTCGCCGTGGCCGTGCAGCAGGTCGGAGAGGCGGGTGACCTGCTGGTCGGTCTCGCTCTTGTGCAGCCGCAAGGCCTGGGTCAGTTCGGGATAGTTCTCGTAGCGCTCGATCTGGCGCTGGATCATCTGCGCCGCCTGCTTCTCCAGGGCGTGGGTGTTGCGCAGGGCGGTGACGTAGATCGACTGCACGGTCTCGGCGGTGGCCGAGTTCGTCTTGGTCGTGCCGGTCTGGCCCGCGGTCGCGGTGGTCATGGTGAACCTCTCGTGGGGGTGAGAATGGCGGGCAAACTGCTCGGGGGTATTTTAGGTTCGACCTCGGCCATTCCCGTGCGGGCGTGACGAAACCGCGCGCGGGATGATGTGGCGACGGGGAGTGGCGGGGGCGGACGGTTTCGTGTAGAGGTGCCCCACCCTCGCCCTCACACGGCGAGGTTTTTCGCCTTGGCAGACCGCGCTGGACGACATCCCGGCCCGGCCGAGCCCCGTGCGAAAGGCGGCTTTCGAGCCGCACCTCCACGAAACCGTACCACCTGAAAGGACACGCGATGTCGATCACGGCGGAGCGCAAGACCGCGCTCATCAAGGAACACGCCCGCGGCGGGACCGACACCGGCTCGCCGGAGGTGCAGGTCGCGATCCTCACCGAGCGGATCCAGAACCTCACCGGGCACTTCAAGACCCACACCAAGGACAACCACTCGCGCCGCGGCCTGCTCAAGCTGGTCTCGCAGCGCCGGTCGCTCCTCGACTACCTGAAGCGCAAGGACGAGGCGCGCTACCGCGCCCTCATCGAGCGCCTCGGCATCCGCCGCTAAGGCGGACCTCACGCGGTTCGGGCACCGGCCCGGGCCGCGTTTTGCGATGAAGCCACTTTCGACAGAAGGGCTGCTTCATCGCCCCGGGTGGGCCGGAATGGGTCCGGCCGCCCACTCTTCCGGGACCCGCATCGAAGAATGCGGGCCGCGACCGCCAGGGCAGGATCGCCGGTGGCTCTCTGAAGAGCCCCTCGCCGTCTTGCGCTGGCGCCGCCCTCCCGGACCGCAGGAAGGCATGACGAAGATGTTCGACGTTCAACGCGAAGAGCTGCTGTGGGGCGGGCGCAAGCTCGTGCTCGAGACCGGCAAGGTCGCCCGCCAGGCCGACGGTGCCGTGGTCGCCACCTACGGCGAGACCTCGGTGCTCGCCACTGTGGTGTCGATGAAGGAGCCGAAGCCCGGCATCGACTTCCTCCCGCTCACGGTGAACTACCAGGAGCGCACCTACGCCGCCGGCCGCATCCCGGGCGGCTACTTCAAGCGCGAGGGCCGTCCCTCCGAGAAGGAGACCCTGGTCTCCCGCCTGATCGACCGGCCGATCCGCCCCCTCTTCGTCGAGGGCTGGCGCAACGACACCCAGGTCGTCGTCACGGTGCTCTCGCACGACCTCGAGACCGATCCCGACATCCTCGCCATGGTGGCGGCCTCGGCCGCGCTCACCCTGTCCGGCGTGCCGTTCACGGGCCCGATCGGCGCGGCCCGCGTCGGCTATGTCGGCGGCCAGTACAAGCTCAACCCGCCCATCCAGGAGATGGAGGGCTCGACCCTCGACCTCGTCGTCGCCGGCACCCAGGACGCCGTGCTGATGGTCGAGTCCGAGGCGAAGGAACTGTCCGAGGACGTGATGCTCGGGGCCGTGATGTTCGGCCACAAGCACTTCCAGCCGGTCATCGAGGCGATCATCCGGCTCGCCGAGAAGGCCGCCAAGGAGCCGCGCAACTTCCAGCCCGCGGACAATTCCGAGGTCGAGAAGGCCGTGCTCGAGGTCGGCGAGAACGACCTGCGCGAGGCCTACAAGAACACCGTCAAGCAGGAGCGCTACGCCGCCGTCGACGCCGTGAAGGCGAAGGTGATGGCCGCGCTCGCCCCGGCCGAGGGCGAGGCCCGCTTCGAGGCGGAAAAAATCAAGGCCGCCTTCAAGGAGGCCCAGTCGAAGGTGGTCCGCTGGAACATCCTCGACACGGGTTCGCGCATCGACGGCCGCGACGTGAAGACCGTGCGTCCGATCGTCTCCGAGGTCGGCGTGCTGCCCCGCACCCACGGCTCGGCGCTGTTCACCCGCGGCGAGACCCAGGCGCTGGTGGTGGCGACGCTGGGCACCGGCGACGACGAGCAGTTCATCGACGCGCTCTCGGGCACCTACAAGGAGACGTTCCTCCTCCACTACAACTTCCCGCCCTATTCGGTGGGCGAGACCGGCCGCATGGGCTCGCCCGGCCGCCGCGAGATCGGCCACGGCAAGCTCGCCTGGCGCGCCGTGCACCCGGTCCTGCCGGCCGCCCACGAGTTCCCCTACACGATCCGCGTCGTGTCGGAGATCACCGAGTCGAACGGCTCGTCCTCGATGGCCTCGGTCTGCGGCGCCTCGCTGTCGCTGATGGATGCCGGCGTGCCCCTGCGCCGTCCGGTGGCCGGCATCGCCATGGGCCTCATCCTCGAGGGTGAGCGCTACGCGGTGCTGTCCGACATCCTCGGCGACGAGGACCATCTCGGCGACATGGACTTCAAGGTGGCCGGCACGGAGGAGGGCATCACCTCGCTCCAGATGGACATCAAGATCGCCGGCATCACCGAGGAGATCATGCGCGTCGCCCTCGCCCAGGCGAAGGACGGCCGCGCCACCATCCTCGGCGAGATGTCGAAGGCGCTCACCGCCGCCCGTCCCGAGCTCGGCGAGCACGCGCCGCGCATCGAGACGATGCAGATCCCGACCGACAAGATCCGCGAAGTGATCGGCACCGGCGGCAAGGTGATCCGCGAGATCGTCGAGAAGACCGGCGCCAAGATCGACATCCAGGATACCGGCATCATCAAGATCGCCTCGGCCGACGGCAAGGCGATCAAGGCGGCCTACAACTGGATCCGCTCGATCGTGGCCGAGGCCGAGGTCGGCATGATCTACGAGGGCACGGTCGTGAAGACGATGGAGTTCGGCGCCTTCGTCAACTTCTTCGGCGCCAAGGACGGCCTCGTCCACATCTCCGAGCTCGCCGCCCAGCGCGTCGCCAAGGTCACCGACGTGGTGAAGGAGGGCGACAAGGTGAAGGTGAAGTTCCTCGGCCAGGATGATCGCGGCAAGATCCGCCTCTCGATGAAGGTCGTCGACCAGGCGACCGGCGAGGACCTCACCGAGAAGCTGAAGGCCCAGCGCGACGCCGACCGCTCGCGCGAGCGCCAGCCCCGCGCCGGCGAGTAGATCGGTCGAATCGATCGGGTGGGGACCGGACGGGTCTCCGCCCGATGAGAGATCCAAGAGCGCGGTCCTTAAGGGGCCGCGCTTTTTTCGCATGGAGGTGTCCGCAAGCGTCAGCGGATTGGCACTATGAGCGTTGATGGCAGATCGTGCGATTTGCTATCATTTTCTTGATTCTCCGAGGCACGCCGTCATGCCCGCCGTCACCATCCGCAACCTCTCCGACGAGGCGCACCGCGCCCTGAAGGTCCGCGCCGCCCAGCACGGGCGCAGTACGGAAGCCGAGATGCGCGACATCCTCGAAGCGGCGGTGCGCCCGACGCATCGCGTTAAGCTCGGCACGTTGCTGTCCGCGATCGGCCGCGAGGCGGGCCTGACGGAGGCGGAGTTGGAGCCGTTCGACCGTCTCCGGGGCGAGACCCCGACCGCGCCGATGAGCTTCGAATGATCCTGCTCGACACTAACGTCGTGTCCGAGCCGTTGCGGCCGACCCCGGATCCACGCGTGCTCGCCTGGATCGACGCCCAGGCGATCGAGACCCTCTGCCTGTCGGCCATCACCGTCGCCGAACTCCGGTTCGGCATCGCCGCCCTGCCGCCGGGCAAGCGGCGCGACACGCTCCGCCGTCGCCTGGAGGCTGAGGTGCTGCCCCTGTTCGAGAGCCGCGTCCTGGCTTTCGACTTGGATGCCGCGCAGGCCTATGCCGATCTCATGGTGCGGGCGAGACAGGCCGGCCGGGGCATCGGCATGGCGGATGGTTGTATCGCCGCGACGGCGGCGGCGCACGGCTTGATGGTTGCCACCCGCGACACGAGTTCCTTCGAAGCCGCCGGGCTGCGCACGGTCGACCCGTGGGCGATGCCGCCGTGATGGCCGCTCCCCGCCTTCCCGCTTAGCCCCGTCTCTGCTTCAAGATCTCACGCGGGCGCCCCTGATTCGCCCGCCGGGGAGGCAGCGCATGAGCGACGATCTCGTCTTCTACACCCATCCGATGTCCCGCGGCCGCATCGTCCGCTGGATGCTGGAGGAGGTCGGGGCGCCCTACCGCACCGAAATCGTCGGCTACGGCCCGACGATGAAGGAGGCGGCCTATCGCGCCATCAATCCGCTCGCCAAGGTGCCGGCGCTGATCCATCGCGGCGTCACCGTGACCGAGACGGCGGCGATCTGCACCTACCTGGCCGATGCCTTTCCGGAGGCCGGCCTCGCCCCGGCGCCCGGGGATCCGGAGCGCGGCGCCTATTACCGCTGGCTGTTCTTCGCCGCCGGGCCGGTCGAGGCGGCGGTGACTAACAAGGCGCTCGGCGTCGAGGTCTCGGAGGAGCGCCGCCGCATGGTCGGCTACGGCAGCATGGCGGAGGTGCTCGACGCGCTGGAAGGCGCGGTCTCGGGCCGCGACTACCTCGCCGGCGGGCGCTTCTCGGCCGCCGACCTCTATCTCGGCTCGCACCTGATGTGGGGGATGCAGTTCGGCGGCATCGAGCGGCGCCCGGCTTACGAGGCCTACATCGCCCGCCTCGCCGACCGCCCGGCGGCCGTGCGCGCCCGGGAGATCGACGACGGGCTGATCGCGCAGGCATCGCAGGGCTGAAGCAACCTGCCGCAGGACCGAACAGGGGTCTCCCCGGGGAACGTCCGGCCTCCGGCCGCGTTCGCACCGCGACGCAGCGGAATTCTTCCGCGACACCCTGACGGAGACCCCATGGCCAACGACCTGATCCACGACGTGTTCGGCGGCGAGCGCAACCTGACCACCAAGGAGCGCACCATCTCGGTCGTGCTCGGCCTCGGTCTGGCGGCCGCCGCGGCGCAGCCGCGGCCGAACAAGTTCCTGAGCCTCGCGGCGCTCGTCGCCGGCTCGCTCCTGGCGATCCGCGGCGCCACCGGCCATTGCGCCGCCAAGTCGCTGATGAACGGCGGCTCGCACGCGCCGGCGCGGATCTGATCCTTCGGCGGGGCCCTCCGGGCGCCCCGCCTTTTCGCGCGAGCGGCGGATACGAGAAAGGCCCGCACCGGTCTCCCGGTGCGGGCCTTTCTCGTTGTGGATCGAAGAAGAGCCGGCGGGGTCCGCCGGCTCCTCGATGTTCAGAGGACGGTGGTGCGGCGGCGGCCCTGGATGAGGCCGAAGATCGCCAGAACGACCACGGCGCCGACGACCGAGGCGATCAGGCCCGCGCCCTCGTTCGGCGGGTACCAGCCGGTGACCTGGCCCAGGAACGTCGCCACGAAGGCGCCGACGATGCCGAGCAGCGTGGTCATGATGAAGCCGCTCGGCTCGTTGGCCGAGCCGGGCATGATGAACTTGGCGATGACACCGGCGACGAAGCCGATGATGATGGTCCACAGGATCGCAAGCATGGGGGCTGCCCTTCGGCTCCGCTTAGGTGAAGAGCAAACGCGCTGACCGCGCCGTGGTTGCGCCGAAACGTGCGTCCCTTGGCGCCGGGGTCTTCCTTGCCGCCGAGGTTTTCCAAAGGGCCCTTTACGCCGGCCCGGGTTCGGCGGCACAAGGCGCCGGAGCGCCCGACCAAGTCCCCACTCTCTCAGGGCCCTCCCCTACGATCCCTCCAGGAGTTCCCGATGACCATCACGCGTTTCGAGACCGGCCCCCGGATGAGCCAGGCGGTGGTGCATAACGGCACCGTCTACCTGGCCGGCCAGGTCGCGGACGAAGTCTCGAACAACGAGGGCGTCGAGGCGCAGACCAAGGACATCCTGGCCCAGATCGACGCGCTGCTCGCCTCTGTGGGCAGCGACAAGACGAAGCTCCTCTCGGCCACGATCTACCTCGCCGACATGTCGACCTTCGCCGAGATGAACCGGGCCTGGGACGGCTGGGTGGCGGCCGGCCACACCCCGGCCCGCGCCACCGTCGAGGCCAAGCTCGCCGGCCCGCAATACCGGGTCGAGATCTCGATCATCGCCGCGACCGGAGCCTGACGGATGAACCCGCTCCGGCGCCGTTTCCTTGGGACCGCCTTGGGGGCCGCCGCCTGCCTCCTCGCCCTCGCGGCGGGGCCGGCCGGCCTCGCGGTCGCCGCGCCGGAGCGGGTCGTCAACATCTACAACTGGTCGGACTATATCGACCCCAAGATGCTCGACGCCTTCACGCGCGAGACCGGCATCAAGGTCGTCTACGACACCTACGACACCAACGAGATCCTCGAGACCAAGCTGCTCGCCGGCCGGTCAGGCTACGACATCGTGGTGCCGACCGGGCCCTTCCTGCAGCGCCTGATCAAGGCCGGGGCGTTCCAGCCCCTCGACAAGGCCAAGCTGCCGAACCTCAAGCACGCCTGGCCCGAGGTGACGGCGCGGCTCGCGGCCTACGACCCGGGCAACGCCTACGCGGTCGACTACATGTGGGGCACCACCGGCATCGGGGTGAACACCGCGCTGGTGCGCGAGCGCCTAGGCCCCAACCAGCCGCTCAACACCTGGGACATCGTCCTGCGCCCGGAGCTGATCGCCAAGCTCAAGGATTGCGGCGTGACGATGCTGGATTCGCCCGACGACATATTTCCGAGCGTGCTCCAGGCGCTCGGCCTGAAGCCCGATTCGCGCCGGGTCGACGACCTCGACAAGGCCGGCGAGGCGCTGTTCCGCATCCGCGGCGCGGTGCAGAAGTTCCACTCCTCCGAGTATATCAACCAGCTCGCCAACGGCGACGTCTGCCTCTCGGTGGGCTATTCGGGCGACGTGCTGCAGGCCCGCCGTCGCGCCCGCGAGGTCAAGAACGACGTCGACATCGCCTACTATATCCCGCAGCAGGGCGCGCTGATGTGGTTCGACGCCTTCGCGATCCCCAAGGATGCGGCCCATGCGGCGGAGGCCCACGCCTTCATCGACTTCATGATGCGGCCCGAGGTGGCGGCGGCCAACACCAACTTCGTCTCCTACGCCAACGGCAACCTGGCGGCGAAGGCCCTGGTCAAGCCCGAGATCCTGTCCGATCCCGGCATCTACCCGGACGACGCCACCTTCCGCCGGCTGTTCACCAACACCGCCTACGACGACCGCACCCAGCGGGTGGTGACCCGCCTCTGGACCCGGGTGCGCACCGGGCGCTGAGCGGTCAGGCCGGAGCCGCGGATCCTGCCGGCGCCTGAGATCCCTCGACGTCATGTATGGACGGCCCCCGTTTCGCAAGGGTTTGTGAGCATCGGTTTGAGCCAGTCGGTTCAGGAGCAGTCATGTATCCGGCCTCTGATGCCGTCGTGCCGCCGCGGTTGATGCGACGAGGACGACGGCGGGCCACCAAGGGGTGC